>QMPA01000066.1 GCA_003650365.1 Bacteroidota bacterium
AGAGAAACGGTGGCTCCATCTAACCATGGTTGCATTTTAGCTACAGCAATTTTATCAGGAAAAACCATTTCGTTGAGCAAGGATGTATTTAAAACCAAATCGCTTTCAAACAGAACAAAAGGCTCATTAATAATATTGCGGGCCATCCAGAGTGAATAAATGTTGTTAGTTGTGCGGTATAAGTGACTATAAATGTACTCAATGTTTATGTCTCCTGAATGACTGCCCAGAATATCCATAATACATTCATTTTTGTAGCCGGTAATAATTACAAGGCGTTTAAACCCTTGTTTTTTCAAGTTATTGATAAGTCGCTCAAGAATTGACTTTTCATTGACAAGGGTTAGGCATTTGGGGGAATTTTTAGTTAAAGGGAAAAGACGACTACCCACACCTGCCGCAAGAAGTAATGCAGTAGAAATACGATTGTCACCATGATAATTGTCTGAATTAATACTCATACTTTATTCAATTGGTGTCATCAAAAAAAACATAAACGCTTGATTAAAAGCTCTTAGGCGTACTAAATATTAGTACTTTGATGGTTGGACTAATTACTGATAACTCAACTATAAGTATGAAATTTGCTAATGCGATGAAAGATTTCTTAAAAAAACACATCAACAAAAAGGATATTACATGATTGAAATCAAAAGATTTGTAATCCGTGTGCGAAGGTACTCAAATAAATCAGACTAACGAATGTTTATATTTTAGTACTTTAGTATCGAAATATATACAAATACATGATAAAAGCATAATTTGAATGGCAATAATTTGAATAGCAATAATTTGAAAAAAAAAGCACGAAAACCTAACAAAGGCTCATACGTAATGCGGGGTTTATCGTAAATTTGAAGATTATGTAAGTAAAGAAATTTAGTAGTAAAATGAAAGAGAAGTGCTTCGGAAACCCGCACTATTCTTAGCGCCATCCGTTACCCAATATTTTAAAAGAAATATTTTCGTTTAAAAAAAACTTGGAGATCAAAATTATTGTATTAACTTTGTAATTACTTTCAAAAATTGAGAATTATGGAATTATCAATAATACAAATCGGGAATTCAAAAGGATTCAGACTCAGTAAAACCCTAATTGAGAAATACAATATCAAGGACAAAGTTGAACTTATCCTGGAGAAAGGATATTTTATTCTAAAACCAATTTCCAGTCCAAGAAAAAATTGGGAAAAAGCTTTTAAAGAAATGAATGAAAATGGTGATGACCAACTTTTATTCAACGATGTTTTTGAACACGAAAAACTGGAAGAATGGATTTAAGTCAATTTCAAATTGTCCTCGTAAATCTTGACCCAACAATTGAGAGTGAGATTAAAAAAACAAGACCTTGTGTTATTATTTCACCTGATGAAATGAACAAACATCTTCGAACAATTGTTGTTGCTCCAATGACAACCAAGTCAAAAAAATATCCAACAAGAATTGAAGTAAAACATGATAGAAAAACAGGTTTGATTGTAATTGACCAAATCCGAACAATTGACAAACAACGAATAATTAGAATTCTTGGAAAATTATCAAATCATGAAATAAATGAAACTAAATCAGTTATGAAAGAGACCTTTATCGACTAATAGAAAGGGGAAAGAAAAGAAAAATAATGGGTAACACGCAATATAAAAAATTGGGCAAATAGTGCTAAATATGAACATTTTCACATTAAATAAACAGTGTGGTAATTTGAAAGTTTAGTGTTTCAAAACGCCCAACTTTTCATATTGCCATCCGTTGGCATTTATTTGGGGAAAACACCATTTCAAATCTATCACAGTTATGAGAGATAGTGTACTTAACAAACTTAGCAGTAAATTGAAAGCAAAGTGCTTCGGAAACTCACGCTATCCACAGTATAGACCGTTGAGGACAACGTCAAAAACTACAGCAAAACATTTACGAAAATGAAAGAGCGTAGACTTAGGAAAATTGAAGATGAAGATTGGCGAATTCTGCCAGGCTTCAACAAACGTTACCGGGTAAGCAATTACGGTCGGGTGAAGTCTTTTGCCTACAATAAAAAAGATGGCAAAGTATTAATCGGATGTGAAGTTAACGGATTTAAACTGGTTCAGATCAGCAAACCCGGATTCAGTAAAAAATTATATGTTCACAAATTAGTGGCCCAGGTATGGGGTTCAAAACCTGATGAAAAGCATACGTTTGTAACGCATTTAGATGGGAATTTGAGAAATAACCACATTTCAAATCTTGAGTGGCATACCAGGGAATCATTGGTTGAAAAGCATCGCGAATTGGCCAAACAAAAAATGAAAGATCCCCGGCATAAAAGGATTATAAGGAACAGTAATTTAGTGGAATCCGACATCATCTTATTAAAATCAATGTTGCAAAGGGGAGTTGTTCAGGCCAAAATAGCAAAGATGTTTTGCTTAAGTGAAATGCAGATTACCAGGATTAAACGTGGCGAGAATTGGGGACACGTTCAAGTGCCCAAAGTTGAAGAAGAGAAATAATACAAATAAAAATGCCGACTTTAGAAACAATGAAAGATCAACAAAATAGCTCAACAGGAAAAAAAGAAAAAGTAGAGGCCATGTTCGACAACATTGCCCACCGCTACGATTTCCTTAATCATTTTTTATCTGCCGGAATCGATATCCAGTGGAGGAAAAAAGTACGTAAACTATTGGCGCCTATGCATCCCAAACAAATCCTTGATGTGGCAACAGGTACAGGCGATCTCGCCATCGAACTGCTAAATCTAAAACCTGAAAGTATTATCGGGATTGATATTTCTGAAGGAATGCTCGATATTGGCAAGGAGAAAATCACCAAAAAAAAGCTGGAGAAAATCATCACCCTCGAAGTCGGTGATTCAGAAAACCTCCGTTTCAAAAGCAACACCTTCGATGCAGTAACCGTAGCTTTTGGCGTGCGGAACTTTGAAAACCTGCAAGCCGGGCTTAAAGAAATGATGCGTGTATTGAAACCCGGCGGAACTGTGGCCATCCTCGAATTCTCGAAACCCAAAAAGTTTCCCTTCAAAAGCATTTACCAGTTTTATTTCAAATTTATTTTGCCTGGATTTGGAAAATTAGTCTCCAAAGATAATGAAGCTTACACCTACCTTCCCGATTCAGTTCAGCAATTTGCCGAAGATGCAGCATTTTTAAAGGAAATGGAACTTGCCGGTTTCATAAATAACGGCCAGCACCGCCTCACTTTCGGTATCGCCACTTTGTATTTTGGAACGAAGTAAAAACAATCAAGCCATCAAACAATTTATCCATCAACCCATCCAATATTTTACTAATTTTGCGCCTCGTTTTTTGATAGCAAATACTATTCAAAGCATTCAAGCGTTAAGTTAAAAATTATTTAGTTTGAAAAAAGCATTAATTATCGCGGCAGCCTTTTTACTGGCGATCTTACTTTTTAACAACAAGGCATTTGCGCAAAAACGCAAAGTGCTCAACATGCCGAACTACGATGCAAAACCCTACCATTTTGGATTTATCTTAGGAATAAACCAAATGCTGTTTAGTGTAAAGCCCATCGACAGCCTTCCACTTGTTAAGTGGGATCAATTACAATCGCCCGATATTTTTGCTGATTCTCTTTTCGTACAAAGCGTTACATCCTCACCCAAACCTGGTTTTACTGTTGGAATTGTCGGTAGCCTAAGGCTGAGTAAAAGTGTCGACTTACGTTTCGTCCCGTCCCTATCTTTTGGTGAAAGATTATTGAACTACAGTATCCTGGCTTTCAACGAAGGTGACGCACAATTGATTGAAACAACAAAAAGTATCACTTCAACAACCATTGATTTTCCGCTCACTTTTAAATACAAATCCAAACGGCTAAACAACATGCGGATGTACGTATTGGGAGGGGTTAAATATACACTCGATCTTGCATCACAAAAAAAAGCACAAGAAAGCAGCAGCGATATTACCGTTAAAATAAATAAACATGATATTGCACTTGAAGTTGGGGCTGGCGTAGACTTTTATGCAGACCTCTTCAAATTTGGAATTGAAATAAAAATGGGATACGGTTTCAACAACATGGTCAAACATGAAGGAAACCTATACTCTGACAGTATCGACAAATTAAATTCAAAAGTTTTCCTGCTGTCGTTTACATTTGAATAAAATGACAAAAAAGAATACGAAAGCGCAATCCGGTCAAGACAACAAACTCTTTGATGATCTCATCAACAAGGCCGAATTAAAACAATTGGTTTACAAAAACACCCTTGAAACATTCAAGCTTTTTAAGAACACAACCACCGATATGGTTGCGGATTATCAACGTTATTGCGAAACAAAAAAGATCAAAAACGCGGTCCCTTTTGAAAGCAAAACAATAAGTGATTTTCAGATCGAGCTAAAATTTGCCGGTGACTTGCTGCTGTTCAATATGCACAGCAATATTTTCGAATTTCCACGCAATCATGCTATTATGAGAACATCCTACGTAAAGGATGACAAAAGCAGATCGTATTGCGGAGTCATTAACATTTACAATTTTCTTTGTGATTCCTTTAAATACAATCGCATAAACGACTCCGGTTATCTGATTGGGAGGATCTTCATCAACAAAGACAAACACTATTTTATTGAAGGAAAGCGCGAGCTTGGATTTCTTTTCAATAATTTTGGAAAGCACATACTTGATGCTGATAAAACCCAATCCATTGTTGAAGCAGCCATTTCTTATACCATCAATTTCGATCTACTGACACCACCCTACGAGCAAGTGAAAGTAGTGAGTGTGAACGAAATGAAAAATGCACTCGATGCCATTTCTTTAAAAACCGGCAAACGATTGGGTTTTAAGTTTCAGGCCGATCAAGGTGGTGAGTAGAAAATAGTGGGTAGTCGGCAGTCAACAGTTGGCAGTATTCTTTCAAATAATATTTATCCAAAAATAGTTCGAGTCACAGCTGTGCAGCCTGTGCATTGGTTGACTCAGACCTTCCAATCTTCCATTCTTCCAATTATTTTTCAAAAAACCTTGTTCAATTAAAAATTTTTCTATTTTTGCAGCCGCATTTGACACCATGGTCCGTTCGTCTAGCCAGGTCAGGACGCCAGGTTTTCATCCTGGTAACACGGGTTCGAATCCCGTACGGACTACAAAAACCCCCTAAAATCAACGTTTTACGGGGGTTTTCTTTTCTACCACAATGGTTAATGGCGTTTTCTTGCTTAACCTTAAATCTTAAAAACATGCAATCACCAACTGAGCACAAACTGTTAGGCATCAGAAATCTGACCGAATCAACCTATATTTTAGAAGTGGGACGAAAAGGAATGTCCTTCGAACCGGGCCAGCATATCCTAATGGGCAGGTCCGACAGTATCCACAAACGCGAATACTCGATTTACAGTGGCAACAATAACGAAAACCTGGAACTCTTAATCAAAGAAATCGAAGATGGAATGGTTTCAAAGAGTCTGAAAAAACTTTCAGTGGGTGACAGCCTGGAAATTGAAGGCCCGTTAGGGTTCTTTGGTCTGGACAAAAAGGCTGTTGAACAAAAAAAGAAATTCCTTTTTGTTGCCAGCGGAACAGGTATTGCCCCTTTTCACAGCATGGTAAAAAGTATTCCTGGTCTTGATTACACATTATTGCACGGAGTCAGATATTCAAGCGAAGCTTACGAAAAGGAAACTTACGACTCTGAAAAATACGTTCTCTGCACTACTGGCGACGAGGACGGTGATTTTCATGGCCGCGTTACCGATTACATTCAACAACACAAATTCGACAAAGACACGATTTGCTACTTTTGCGGCAATTTCAACATGATTAAAGATGCAATGGACTTGCTTTCTAAAAAGGGATTTTCATCGGAGCAACTACATGCAGAGGTTTATTTTTAGTGAGAATTTTGACCTTCCAGCGTGCAATCCGGATAGCTATCGGGACCTGGAAGCGTCTGAAATAATGACAAGAACAACGCTTCCAGGTTTTTCAAACGCTGGAAGGTTGTGATAACAGTCTAAACATGAAATACCACATCGTACAACTGGGCTGCCAAATGAATATTTCGGATGGCGAACGCACACAACAAGTGTTGGAAGGCATGGGCTTTGAATTGACCGATAAGGAAGAAGAAGCCAATTTGCTGGGTGTAATTGCTTGTTCAGTTCGTCAGAAAGGAATTGATAAAGTTTATTCCAAAGTTAGTAAATGGAACAAATGGAAAAACCGGAAAAACCTCATCACTTTTGTTTCGGGTTGTGTATTGCCTGCCGATAAAGAGCAATTTCTGAAACTTTTCGACATGGTTTTTCCCATGAGCGAACTGCCTAATTTTCCGGAAATGATTAGTCAGTATGGCATTGTTACTCCTGCGGGAATGCAATCACTTGACAAAGGATGGCAAGACATTGAACGAGCCGAAACGAAAGTCGGGAACAACAACCCTTCCATATTGAAACCGGCTGAATTTCCGCAGGAAAACAACCAAGCAAGCGTTCTGGAAACCAATGCACACATTGAAGATTTCTGGCACATTTCGCCCAAATACGGTTCCGGTTTCGAGGCCTACATCCCCATCCAAAATGGATGTGATAAGTTTTGCACCTATTGTGCTGTCCCTTACACGCGTGGCCGGGAAGTTTCACGGCCATCAGCAGAAATTCTTGACGAGCTCAAACAGCTTGTTGAAAAAGGCTTTAAATCGATTACTCTGCTTGGCCAAAATGTTAATTCTTACGGCCTTGATAAAAAAGGAAACGAAATCAGCTTTGCCAATCTGCTGGAACAAATAGGCCGCTTTGGTGATGAATCGGAAAAAGATTTCTGGATTTATTTTACTTCGCCCCACCCGCGCGATATGGGAGACGATGTTTTGGAAACCATCGCCAATTACAAATGCCTCGCTAAACAAATCCACCTTCCCGTACAATCTGGCGATGACAATATGCTCATCCGTATGAACCGAAATCATTCGGTTGACAAATACAGAAAAATAATTAACAGCATCCATCGGCTATTGCCCACAGCAACCATCTTTACCGACATTATTGTAGGGTTTACCGGAGAAACCAAAGAGGAATTTGAAAACACTCGCTTGTTGATGGCCGAGTTTAAATACAATATGGCTTACATTGCCCAGTATTCCATGCGCCCTGGAGCTGCCAGTTCGCGTTGGGCTGATGACATTCCGAAAGAAGTAAAGAAACAGCGCTACCACGAACTAACGGAGGAGCTGATGAAGCATTCGCTTGAGCACAACCAAAATATGATAGGGAAAACTTTCAGTGTTTTGGTAAGGGGAAAAGATCGTAAATCAGGCTATTTGTCGGCACTTACCGAAGGAAAGATTATTGTCAGGTTTGCTTCAGAAAATAAAAACCTAATTGGGACTTTTGTTGATGTAAAAGTTGCTTCAGCAGTACCTTTTTCTACGGAAGGTGAACTAATCTCAGAAAAATAATGACAAAGAAAATTGCATTTAAAACTTTGGGTTGCAGGCTCAACCTGTTTGAGACCGATGCCATTGCTTCAGCATTTTCCAAAAAGGATTTTCAAATTGTTGACTTTGACCAGTCGGCAGATGTTTACGTAATTAATACGTGCACTGTTACCAATCAAAGCGACAGCCGCTCGCGCAAGGTGATTAAGCAGACACAACGCATCAACAAAAATGCCCTGACCATTGTTACCGGATGCATGGCTACCAATTACAAAGAACAACTTCAACAAAATAAGGACATCGATTATGTGGTAGACAATGACCACAAAACATCTGTTCTCTCTGTAGTTGAATCACATTACAGAGGTGAGATTGTTAATCCCGACCAGTTTGAAAAAGACCTATTTGATTATGCTGCTGCTGATGAAACTTTCCACACCCGAAGCCTGATTAAAATTCAGGACGGTTGCGATAATTTCTGTACATTTTGCATCATCCCAAAAGTAAGGGGCAGGGCGAGCAGCCGGCCAGCAGCAGAAATTTTTGAAAATATCAAAAAAGTTGTCGAATTTGGCTTCAAAGAAGTCGTTCTCACCGGTGTAAACCTGGGGCGATACAATTATGAAGATTACAATTTTGAAAAACTTGTAGAAGAAATTCTGGATATCCCTGGTGATTTCAGAGTGCGTATTTCCTCCATTGAGCCTGATGGTTACTCGGAAAGTTTTTTCCGTTTGTTTGCTCATCCCAAGCTTACACCTCATATGCATATTTGCCTGCAAAGCGGATCAGAAGATATTCTCCTGAAGATGCGACGTATGTACACTGCCCAGCTCTTTGAAGAAATGGCTGGCAAACTCAAAGCCTCCCGTCCCGGTTTCAACCTGACCACCGACATAATTGTTGGTTTCCCAGGAGAAACAGAAAATGACTTCCAACAAACCCTGGAATTGTCCAAGCGAATTGGTTTCGGTCATATTCACACTTTCAAATACTCTGTCAGAAAAGGCACAAGAGCCGAACGAATGGCAGATCAGATTCCTGACAAGGTAAAGAGCAGTCGAAGTGAAACCATTCGCCAACTGGCAGAAAAAATGAAATTAGACTACCGAAAGACTTTTGTGGGTAAAAAACAAAAAGTACTTATCGAGAAAATTGACAATGATGGATTTGCAATTGGGTTTGGGGACCATTATATTCCTGTAATCATTCAAGAGCAAGGACTGGAGCGGAATACGTTTTACGATGTTCAAATTAGCGGGCTCACTTTAAAGGATGAACCAATGCTTGTTGGAGAACGAAAAAAAATAAAATATAAGGCTGTTCGTATTAATTAAAAAAATGTTTTACTTTTGCAGCCCGAAATTATAAATCTTAATCAACAGGAAATATGGCTTATCACCAATCAGCAATTAAGAGAATCAGACAAACCGAAACACGGACAATACACAACCGTTATTACTCAAAAACCATGCGTAATGCAATTCGGAAATTCAGGTCGTTAACTGACAAAAAAGAAGCCGCGGCACAATTGCCAAAGCTTTATACCATGATCGACAAGTTGGCCAAAAGGGGAATGATCCACAAAAATAAAGCCGGCAACCTGAAATCTGGTATTACTAAGTTTGCCAGCAATCTGGCATAAGCACTTAACATAAAGTATACTTGAAGCCCGTGCACAGATGTGTACGGGCTTTTTATTTTTAGTAATTTTACATCAGATTTTTTATCAGATGGAAAAAAATGACAAGCGCCCTATCAGCCAATGGGCTGAAGACGATCGCCCCAGGGAAAAATTAATGCTAAAAGGGAAATCTGCCCTTTCGAATGCTGAACTGATTGCCATACTTATTGGTATGGGTAATACAGAAATGTCTGCTGTAGAGTTGGCACAAAGTATCCTGACAGATGTGGACAATAACCTGATTGAACTTTCGAAATTAGGTATTGAAGGCCTGAAACAATATAAAGGGATTGGTGCTGCTAAAGCTATTTCAGTGATTGCAGCTTTGGAATTGGGCAAGCGCAGGAACGCAAGCGTAGTCCTGGAAAGAAAGAAAATTAAATCAAGCCGTGATGCTTACGATCTCTTTTTTCCGTATTTATCAGACAGATACGACGAAGAATTCCGCGTTTTGCTTTTAGACCGGGCCAACAAAGTTATTCAAAACGAAAGTATCGGCGAAGGGGGATTTTCAGGAACAGTTGCCGATCCGAAAAAGATCTTTAAGAAAGCTTTGGCTGTTAACGCTTCAGGAATTATTCTTGGACACAATCACCCGTCAGATAGTTTGAAACCCAGCGAAAGTGATATTTCCCTTACAAAGAAAATCAAGAAAGCCGGAGATGTACTCGACATTTCCGTCCTCGATCATATTATAGTCGGCAACGACAATTATTTTAGCTTTGCGGATGAGAGTTTGATGTGAACCTTGAAAAAAGAGAAGCACCAAATCTCAAAAAGCAAATAACAAATAAGTTCCAATTGTCAATGCCAAATTACCAAAACTTTTTCGATATTGATTTATTGGCTGTTGTGTTTTATTTGTAATTTGATAATTGTAATTTGTTTTTTTAAGTTTTGTTCCATGCTCAAAATCATAACCATTATAGGTGCTCGCCCACAAATTATCAAAGCGGCAGCAATCAGCCGTGCCATTCGCAATCATTTTCCGGATCGTATTCAGGAAATTATTGTGCATACCGGGCAACATTACGACAACAGTATGTCGCAGGTTTTTATTGATGAACTGGGTACTCCTCAACCTGATTACAACCTAAATATCGGGAGTGCTTCCCACGGCAAACAAACAGCCGGTATGATTACAGGTGTTGAAGAAATTCTTGTAAAAGAAGCACCAGATTACCTTGTGGTTTACGGTGATACCAATTCAACATTGGCTGCTGCCATTGCTGCCTCGAAAATGCACATTCCCATCGTGCATATCGAAGCCGGATTGCGCTCGTTTAACAAATCCATGCCGGAAGAAATTAACCGCATTGTTTGCGACCATGTTTCGAGCCTGCTTTTCTCCCCTACTCTTACAGGATTTAACAATCTGATTAGTGAAGGTTTTTCATACAAGAACAAATCACCCTTTACCGCTGACAATCCGGGTATATTTCATTGTGGGGACGTGATGTACGACAACAGTCTGTTTTTTAAGAAAATAGCTACTGATAAAAGTAATGTACTGGATGAATACGATTTGGAAAACAAAGCATTTATCTTATCAACCATTCACAGGAATAATAATACTGACCAGCCTGAAAGACTGACAGCGATTTTCAAAGCATTAAACAAAATTTCAACTGATAACCAAATCCACGTTGTTCTTCCATTACACCCACGGACGAGTAAATTATTAGATAAAAATTTAGATAGTAATCTGCTGGAAGAAGTACGTTCAAACCCTTTAATTCAACTTATTCCACCAGTTTCCTTTCTTGATATGATTCAGTTAGAAAGCCATTGCCAGATGGTGGTGACAGATTCCGGCGGTGTTCAAAAAGAGGCTTACTTTTTCAAGAAACCATGTATAATTCTACGTCCTGAAACCGAATGGACAGAAATTGTAGATGCTGGCAGCGGTGTGATTGCGGATGCAGATGAAAAGAAGATTACCGAATCTTATCGCCAATTAATGGCAAAATCCGGCGAACTCAACTATCCACCCATTTTTGGAAACGGCACTGCAGCCGAGTTTATTTGCGGGGTGATGTTGGAGAACGAGTAGGTTCAGTCTTCAGTCAACAGTCTTACAGTTTTAGGTCTTGAAGTCTTAGGCCTTGAAGTCTCAGGTCTTAAAGCCCAAATTATTTCTAGAAAAGTGTTTGGATAATAAAAATAATTTGTACTTTTGCGCTCCCAATTTTTGAGTATTAATAATCAATTAATTAACAATTTAAAGAAATGATAAACCAGTACGAAACCGTTTTCATTTTAACTCCCGTTTTGTCTGAAGAACAGATGAAGGAAGCGGTAAAAAAGTATGAGGACTACCTCAAAAAAAATGATGCTAAAATTGTGCATCGCGAACACTGGGGCATGCGCAAATTTGCCTACCCCATTCAGAAAAAAACTTCAGGATTTTACCAACTGCTTGAATATACAGGCGATGGTAAAATTATTGCTGATATGGAAGTTCAGTTTAAACGCGACGAGCGTATTCTCCGTTTTTTAACTGTTAAGCTTGACAAACATGCCATTGCTTACAACGAGAAAAAACGCAGACTGAAAAAGGAAGCCAAAAAGGAAACTCCAAAAGAAACTGAAACTAAATAATCATTTAAAAGCGATTTAACCATGGCACAAGGAAGACGAAATAACGATATTAAATATTTGACCCCTATTGCGGTTGACACCAAAAAGAAAAAGTACTGCCGTTTCAAAAAAAGTGGCATCAAGTATATTGATTATAAAGATCCTAATTTCTTGTTGAAATTCGTAAATGAACAAGGAAAACTTTTACCGAGACGTATTACCGGTACTTCAACAAAATACCAAAAGAAAGTTTCACAAGCAGTTAAAAGAGCCAGGCACCTTGCGTTGATGCCTTATGTGGCTGACTTACTTAAATAAAGGAGGAGATTGAGATGAAAATAATTCTTAAACAAGATATTACAGGACTTGGATATAAAAATGACCTACTTTCTGTAAAAGACGGATACGGCAGAAACTACCTTATTCCGAAAGGACTTGCTATTATTGCTAATGAATCGAGCGTTAAGCAATTGACAGAATTGAAAAAGCAACAGGCTTTTAAGGAAGATAAAATCAAGAAAGAAGCCGAAGCAATTGCACAAGCACTTGAAGGCGCTGGTTTGAAAATTGCTGTAAAAGCAAGCTCGACCGGAAAAATATTTGGATCAGTAAATAACATTATTGTGGCTAATGCCATTAAGGAACAAAAAAGTCTGGAGATTGACCGAAAGAAAATTAATCTTGATGACGATAGCATTAAAGAAGTTGGCCAATACAAAGCAATTATTAAATTGCACAAAGATGTTGCTATTGAAGTTGAACTAGATGTTGTAGCTGAATAAGCTCGTACCAATAAAGATATTTTATTGTACTTTTGAAACCCTCTCGGATAATCTCTGGGAGGGTTTTTTTGTCGAATTAAACATTTAATATTCGTTCCACCAATGAATTGGCGAACTGAAAAACTTATCGTCCTGCCGGGACTATCAGTTCATCCCGAATGGATAGAATGAAAATAAGCTGAGAAATTATTCTCAGAAATAAAATAATAATCCATGCTCAGCAAGGCCAGAATAAAACATATCCAGTCGCTTAGGTTAGGGAAATTCAGGAAGCAACATGCGCAGTTTGTTGCCGAAGGAAGTATTAATGTGCTGGATTTTATCAGTAGCAAATTGCGGGCAATTGATGTATTTGCTACTCCTGAATGGAAAAACCGTTATCAAAAAGAGATTCGTGGGATCTCCATTACAGAAGTCAATACACGTGAACTGTCAAAAATCAGCATCCTAAAAACAGCCCCGGAAGTAGTTGCGGTTTTTACGTATCCAAAAGTTCAAAAAATTGATTGGCAGAAAACCAGTGGGTTGACACTCATGCTTGACGATATTCGTGATCCCGGCAACCTGGGAACCATTATCCGAACTGCTGACTGGTTTGGCATTCGAACAATTATTTGTTCAGAAGAAACGGTGGACGCTTTCAACCCTAAAGTTGTTCAGGCAAGTATGGGCTCGCTGGCACGGGTTGAACTGCACTATGAAAGGCTTGACAGAATTATCAAGTCGAAACCTTCCAATATTCCAGTTTTCGGTACTGTTATGAATGGGAAATCTATCAGGGAAATTGAGAAAGCTAATAAGGCAATTGTTCTTATCGGAAGTGAAGCGCATGGGATTTCCAACAGACTTTTAAAACTAATTGATGAGAAAATCACCATTCCCACATCATCAGGTGGAGGTGCTGAATCATTGAACGCTTCTATTGCCACGGCCATTATTTGTTATGAATTTAGCAGCAAATAAATTCATAATAATTTGTTAATGAGTAAGCAATAAGTGGATATATCACTTATTTTTGCAGCTCTAAATCTTCAGATTATGTTTTTGAAATTATTATTGATTACAATTTTTTTTATGGCGCTGGCTTTTGCCGGTTTTGCAATAAAAATGTTTTTCAAAAAAGATGGTGAATTCAAAAAACAGTGCTCAACAGTTGATCCGCAAACGGGTAAAAACCTGGGGTGTAGCTGCGAAGGCGCTCCGGGAGACGGCAGTTGCCGAAATCCTGAGGAAGAAGAAAAGCCCTCTCCATTTGTTGAAGTTCAGGAGTTGAAGATTTAGAGCAACTCTCACCAAAATATCCCTACCCTGATCCCGATAGCTGTTTAGAGGTAAACTAAAGAATTTCAACCCGGCGGGAGCAAGGCCACCCGACGGGTTTTACACTTCTAATAATTAATCTCCTTAATCTCAAAATAAGATTGGGGGTGGAGACAAGCAGGGCACATTTTAGGTGCACTTTTGCCTTGATGGAGATAACCACAGTTGCGGCATTTCCAAACGATAACACCATCGCGCTCAAATACGTGACCAGAGTCAAGGTTATTGTACAGTTTTGTATAACGTTCTTCGTGTGCTTTTTCAACTTTGGCAATCATTTTGAATGCTACTGCCACTTCTTTAAAACCTTCTTCTTCAGCAATACGGGCAAATTCAGGATAGAGTTCAGTCCATTCTTCGTTTTCGCCTTCGGCAGCAGCTTTCAGGTTTTCCATGGTTGTCCCGATGATTCCAGCAGGATAAGTGGCTGTAATTTCCACAGCCCCGCCTTCGAGAAATTTAAAGAAACGTTTGGCATGTTCTTTTTCGTTCAAAGCCGTTTCCATAAAAATAGCTGAGATTTGTTCGAGGCCTTCTTTTTTGGCTTGCTTGGCAAAATAATCATAACGCATCCTGGCCTGTGATTCACCAGCAAATGCTTTCAACAGATTTTGTTCTGTTTTACTTCCTTTTAATGATTTCATGGTATTTATTTTTAGGGTCAATATTTTAGTCTTCAATCTTCAGTCAGCAGTCCGCAACAATCAAACCATCAGACCATCTAACAATC
>QMPA01000067.1 GCA_003650365.1 Bacteroidota bacterium
GTTTCATTGAGCAGTTTTATTTCTTCCGTGGTATAACCATCTTCAACAAAATCGCCGGCATGGGGTAATACATTCAAGTCAATTTGGTGTGGGTAAATGGTGTCTCCATTAACACCTTTTCGTTCATTGATTAATTGGTTAACCCCTTTTGCCCCGCTGCCACTTACTGCCTGGTATGTAGAAACTACTACACGTTTGATCCCATATTTTTTATGCAAAGGCGACAAAGCCATCACCAATTGAATGGTCGAGCAATTGGGATTGGCAATGATTTTATTATCCTTTGTCAAACTCGGGCCATTGATTTCCGGGACAATAAGAGGAATGTTTTTGTCCATCCGCCATTGCGAAGAATTGTCGATTACTGTCGTTCCGGCTTTTGCAAAACGCGGAGCCCATTTTTGTGAAACTGCCCCTCCCGCAGAAAAAATAGCAACATCCGCTTTTTCTGAAACGGCTTTTTCAAGGGAAATAATATTGTATTCCTTTTCCTGAAAAGTAATTTTATTACCCACAGATTTTTCAGACGCAACGGCCAAAAAAGATGTTACTGGAAAATGTCTTTCTTCCAGTACTTTTAAAATTTCTCTGCCAACCAATCCGGTGGCACCAATAACTGCAATCTTCATATTTTTACTACATTTACTTGCTGAATGCAAACGACTGCAAAATTATTAAAATATGGTAATTATCAGCCGAATAATAATACCGTGTAGCGGTTGTAATTATTGTAAAGATAGTTAGAATTAAAGGCATTCGCCGTAGGCGATTGATAATTGATGAAACATTGGTTTTAAACCCAATAAATCCCCTACGGGGAATAATTAACCTTTTATGATTGCTTACAATAATTGATGCCCTGCGGGCAAATGGCTCTGACAAAAACAAATGAATTTATATATTTAAGCTGCATTGCTTTGAAAAATATCTATCGAAAAAAACATTTTATCTTAATATTTGTTTTCCTTACAATATTTGTATTTCCACTTCTGTTAAATGCACAAGTTACTGATGATTTTGAAGACGGTGATTTTACTCAAAATCCTGTATGGACAGGCACTGAAAATGTCTTTAAAATAAACGATAACAAGCAGCTTCAATTGAACGATTCCGAAGAAAGGGAAGCTTTTTTGGTGACATCGAATGCAATGTTATCAAATACCGAGTGGCGATTTTGGGTGAAACTTTCATTCAGCCCTTCTTCCAATAATAACGCACGCATTTACTTGCTTAGCAATCAGGAAAATATAACGCAGCCATTAAACGGTTATTTTCTGCAATTGGGCGAAGCAGGCAGTAGCGATGCCATTGAATTGTTCAGGCAAAGTGGGGATGATTTGCAATCAGTTTGCCGGGGGACAGAAGGACTGATAGCGTCTTCTTTTACATTGCGTATCAAAGTTATTAGGGATAATCAAGGGCTCTGGAAAGTTTTTGCCGACCCTTCAGGAGGGGAGAATTTTATGCCACAAGGAGAAGGTACTGATAATACATTTACATCGACCAATTACATTGGATTTTACTGTAAATATACCGTGAGCAACAGTACGAAATTCTATTTTGATGATGTTTATACCGGTGATATTATTATTGACGATACCCCGCCTATTTTGCTTTCGACTGTTGTCGATTCAGATAATACCTTGAAATTACAATTTGACGAAGCAATCAGTAAAACAACTGCTGAAATCCTGACCAATTATCTATTAGACCAGGGATTTGGAAATCCGGTTGAGGCTGAACTGGATGCTACTGATCCGACCATTGTCCACTTGCAATTTACCGACTCTTTCGAAAACGGACAGAGCTATTTGCTAGCTGTTTCAGGTGTTGAAGACCTATCAGGAAATGTAATGCTGCCCACAGAAATGCCTTTTACATTTTATCATGCACAGCCTTTCGATATTGTGATTAACGAAATTATGGCAGACCCTTTACCTTCCGTAGGACTTCCCGAATACGAATACCTGGAACTCTTCAACCAAACCGACAACAACATCGACCTGAGTGGTTGGACGCTGATGATTGGTTCATCGGAAAAGCTTTTTGAAACAGTGGTGATTGAACCCAATGGCTACCTCATTCTGGCTAAAGATGAAGCGGAAGCACTGCTGGGAAGTTATGGTCCTTTTTACGGATTCAGTAGTTTTTCGCTGACCAATTCCGGGCAATCATTGGTTTTGAGGGATGAAAATGGGATGCTTATTTCCACGGTAAAATATACTGATACTTGGTACAATAATCCTGATAAGGAAGAAGGCGGCTGGTCGCTGGAGCAAATCAATCCCGAAAACATTTGTTCAGGAAGTGAAAACTGGACGGCCTCCAACAACAGCCAGGGCGGAAGTCCCGGAGAACAAAATTCCGTGAACAGTGAAATTGTTTTCCTCCCAAAACTGGCACATTTCGAGATGCCTGACAACAATACTTTACAATTGATTTTTAGTCAGCGAATGGATCAGGAAAGCCTAAGTGATAAAACTGACTATTCGGTTGACCAATCTGTGGGCAATCCCAGTGAAATATTCACATTTGAGGAAGAACCCAATAAAGTGGAATTGCATTTTGAGAGTGAGTTTTCAGCAGGCATTATTTTTCAACTGACGATTAGCAAACAACTTCAAAATTGTTTGGGATTGAAAATGAAAGCCGATACCACAATATCTTTTGGTATTCCAGCCAATGCTGATTCGAACGACATTCTCATTAACGAAGTATTATTTAACCCATGGACAAATGGTGTGGATTACGTGGAGATTTATAATCGTTCCGACAAAGTAATTGACCTGAAATCATTACAATTGGGAACGGTGAAGAACAGCCCACCCAATCCTCCGGATACCAGTTTTTATTCAATAACAGATGCCCAGACCTTATTCATTCCGGGTGATTATTTATTACTCACTTCTTCACCAGAAGCCGTGAAAAACCAGTATTCAACAACAAATCCCGATGGATTTTTAAAAGTTGACCCCTTTCCATCTTACAACAATGATGAGGGGACTGTTCTCCTCGTTTCAACATCAGGGGTTATTGATGCTTTTGATTATTTGGAAGACATGCATTATCCGCTGTTAAATTATGTTGATGGGGTTTCTTTGGAGCGTACCCGTTTCGATTCGCCAACACAAGACGAAAACAACTGGCATTCGGCAGCCGAAAATGCAGGATTTGGAACACCGGCTTTTCAGAATTCGCAATTCATCCCAGCGGAAAATACAAGTGATGAAATTTCCCTAATCCCTGAAATATTCTCTCCAGACAACGATGGTTACGACGATATCATTGGTATTCATTACCAATTTGAACAGCCCGGTTATGTGATGACTGTCAATATTTTCAATTCAGGAGGACAGCTTGCCCGTCAATTGGTTAATAACGAATATTTGGGAGCAAGTGGTGTTATTAATTGGGATGGCATAATGGATGATAATTCAAAAGCCCCCATTGGGATTTATGTATTTTTTATACAAATTTTTGATTTGGATGGGAATGTAAAGAAGTATAAAAAGGTCGGTGTGCTGGCTTCGAAGTTGTAGGTTAATTTTATAATTATGAAAATCAAAGCAATTATCACAGGATCAACCGGAATGGTGGGCAAAGGTGTGCTGCTTGAATGTCTCGACAGTCCAAAAGTAGAATCTGTTTTGGTTATTAACCGCAAACCGGTGGGCATCAAGCACGAAAAACTCAAAGAAATAATTCATGCTGATTTTTATGATTTAAGCGGTATTGAAGACCAAATGAAAAATTTTAATGCCTGCTACTTTTGCTTGGGTGTTTCTTCGTTCAGAATGTCAGAAACAGAGTATAAAAAAGTAACCCACGACCTGACCCTCCATTTTGCAGAAACCGTTCTGAAGATGAATCCGGGAATGACGTTTATTTACGTTTCGGGAGTGGATACCGATAGTTCAGAAAAAAGCAAAACCATGTGGGCGAAGGTAAAAGGGAAAACTGAAAATGATCTTTTGGCGATGCCCTTCAAAGCAGCATTTATGTTCAGGCCGGGATATATCCAACCCATGAAAGGTATTAAATCTGCTACCAAATTATACAATGCACTTTATGTGGTTTTTAAACCGCTGTATCCCCTGTTAAAAGCCATCTCCCCGAATGGGATAACATCCACTGTTCAGCTTGGTCTGGCAATGATAAATGTTACTTTGGAAGGACACGAAAAAAAAGTGTTACATGCCAAAGAGATTAATGAATTGGCAGCTTTAAAAAGTTGATTCGTATCTCCTAAATAAAAAAGTGCCGGCGTTATCAGAATAAAACCGGCGCTACTTCCTAAAACAGATTCTTAACTCAGTCTTTTATCAGGCTGAATGTTTTACTTCCGCCATCCCAGGTTTTGGTAGCCCACTCATCGCAAGTTCCGTCACCAAAATCAATGGTAGCTACCCATTTGTCACCTTCATAAAATTTTACAATTCCGGAAACAATGAACTCGCAGCCATCAATTTTCACCAGGGGTTCCACGACTACTTTTTTGTATTTGTTTTCTTTTCCTTCCTTTTCAAGGATAAACTCAGTAGTTTCACCATCAACAGTTTTTGTGGCGATATTATCGCAAGAGCCATCCCCAAAGTCGATAACAGCAATAATTGCATCACTTTTACGAAACTCAATAGTTCCTGCAACGATGTATTTGCAGTCGTCAAGTTTTACCAGCGGATTGGTAATCACTTTCTCGAAATCACCATCTCCAATAAACACTAAATCAGCCTCTTCGAGTTTGAATGCTTCATCAGACTTATCATAATTATCCTTCTTTGTGCATGAAGTAAAAATAACCATCAGGCTTAAGGCGAAGATTGCTAAAATATTTCCTGTTTTTTTCATTTTATTTAAGATTTATGGAAAATAATTCAAAAAGAATCACTGCAAATATAAGAAACAAAACAGACTGTGTCAATCAAATTGAGTATAAATGCTAAAATGAGGGCGTTAAGTAATCTACAATTGTATAAAACTAAGCAGTTATTACAGCTGTACTTTTTGCTCAATGTTGTTTTCTTCACCCCATTTTTGCATTAGCTCAAATACAGGCAGCAGTTCTTTCCCTTTTTCTGATAATGAGTATTCAACTTTGGGCGGAATTAAATTGTATGACTTACTTCACCAAATAAGTCTTATAAAAGACAAGTGAACCACTCCTTGAGTCAGTAAATTGCATGCTGGACTTTATTCCTATTTTTGTAATTCCTTAATCTTCAAGAATGGTATCTTCAGTAGCACTTGTTCTGTTTTATTTTTTAACACCATTTCTGATTCTTTTTCTCTGTAAACGTTTTCCGATTTTAACCAAATTAGGAGCAGTACTTATTGCATACTTTTTTGGTTTATTGATTGGTGGATTTAAGTTGTTACCAGAGAATAGTGAAGTAGTTCAGGAAATTGTAACAATGGTTAGCATTCCGGTTGCCATTCCGCTATTACTGTTTTCGGCCGATATTCGTGCCTGGGCCAAACTGGCAAAACGTACATTTATTTCGATGATTATTGGCATGGTCAGCGTGGTTCTGTTTGTTGTGATCGGTTTTTTGTTGTTTAAAAATGTAAACGATACAGAGTTTTGGAAAATAGGGGGATTGCTGATTGGTGTTTATACAGGTGGAACACCAAATATGGCTGCGTTAAAACTAATGCTGGATGTTGACAATGAGGTGTTTCTGCTGGCTCATACTTATGATATGCTCATTGCCGCCGGCTATTTTCTGGTATTGATTTCATTTGGACAAAAGATATTTGGTTATTTCTTGCCCAAGTTCGAGTTTTCCGGTAATACCGATGAAGCAAGTTTTGAAGATGAAAATACCGAACCTTATTGGGGTATTCTGAAGAAAAAAAACAGGCTGCCCCTGGCAAAAGCTTTGGGAATTTCAGTTTTGATATTTGCGGTGGCAGGATCAACAACGCTTTTTATACCCGAAAATTCACAGATGATTGTGGTCATATTAATTATTACAACTTTGGGAATTGCTTTTTCGTTTGTCCCTTCGATAAATCGCATTGAAAAGACTTTTGAGTTGGGGATGTACCTGATTCTTGTCTTTAGCCTTACCCTTGCTTCAATGGTTGATGTTACTGAAATGGTTGGCTCAGCGCCTCATTTATTCTATTATATTTTGTTGGTTATTTTTGGCTCCCTGACCTTACAAGTTCTTATTTCCCGCTTTTTTAAGATCGATCGCGATACGGTTATGATTACTTCGACGGCCTTGATTTTTAGCCCGCCTTTTGTGCCGGTTGTGGCAGGAGCAATAAAAAACAAAGAGGTAATTGTTTCGGGGCTTACTGTAGGAATAATTGGCTATGCCATCGGAAATTACCTTGGGCTTATTGTTGCCGAATTTTTGAAGACATTGTGAGAGCTGGTGACTGCTTAAGTTTGTAACCATTCCATTGTTCCCCGCTACAAGCGTCCACGCTTGTAGATCTAATGTTTGAATGATAATAGTTGCTTTAAGCGTTTCAAACGAAGACGCTTGAAACGGGGGAGTGAAAAGTTTTAAATCTTAAAACAAAAAATTCAATCCCACGTAAAAGCCCGATTTACCATCTTGTTCGTTCAATGCCCTGCCATAATCGATGGCAAGAATGAAGTTTTGGTTCATGGCAATGTGCAATCCGGCACCAGCACTGTTGTGAAAACCTTCGTTGCCGAAGTTGAAATAGTCTTCCTGGGATTCACCATCAGGATAGTCAATATTTTCTTGATTTACAATACTTTCAACATCCATAAATTGAATGACTCTGCCCGAATCAAAGAAACCACTGAGTGCCATATAGAAATTCTGTTTCAGCCAGTAAAACTTCCAGAATTTCCAGCGAAATTCAAAATTACCAAATGCAATTCCCTCACCAACAACCCGGTTTCTTTGAATACCTCGTAGTGTTTTGGCACCGCCAAGTCCTTCGTTATAGGCGCCGGCCATTTTTGAATAATACATGATTCCCTGTGCATACCAGGGAGTATGACCGGCAACATTAAACTGTGCACCAAGCCGGTAAGCAAAGGTGAGCCTTTCTTTTACAATGGTAAAATATTGGCGGTGCGTAATAGCCAGTTTCATAAACCCCTGGTCCATATTCGAGAAAACCTTAGGAGCTGATGCCAGGATAATTTCTGTCCAGATTCCCCGCTGCGGATTGGGCTCGTTGTCACGGGTATCGAAAACCAAACCAATCTTAACAACACCAAACATTCCACCGTCTTCTTCAGGCTCTGGAATAATATTCCAGTCAACATATTTTTGGTAAAGCCCGGCAACAGAATCCGGTAATAGATCTTCTCCAGATTTACCGTCATTCAAATGTGCAACATCAACAGGTGATGTACTAATATTGTAGTAATCGACTCCAGCCAGCCACAAGAATTTATCCCCGATAATCTTTCCCTGGAAATCTATTTTGGTGCGAAAAAAATTTCGCTTCAGGCGATAAAATACCCGTGTTTTATACTCACTGCCTTCTTCTTCCCAGTTTTGGTTGTAAATAGCTTCATAACCATTAAAACCAAAAAACTTGAATGCCTGGTCAGGGAAATAACTCACATCAAATGAAGTACGCACTCCTTTTATCAGTCTGTCCGAATCGTAATAAAACCTGAAAATGCCACTTCCTTTTAAAAACCAGGATGCCTCTAAATAGAGCGAATGATCGTAAGCAGGATATCGGCTCCCATCACCATAATGGTATAAATTAGTCAATGCTCCCAATTGCAGACCGAGATCAGAATCGAAAGAAATAACCGGTAAAGCACCAAAGTTCCAGCCTGTTTTTATTTTGTCTTCTTTGATGGTTTTTTCGAGTTCTTCAACATCATCTCCTTCGCCTTGCTGTGCAAAACCAACACTTAAAATAATAATGAAAAGGGAAGTTAAAAATATCTGAAATACTTTGTTCATCATGAGGTTTTTATATGAAGAAATGGATTCGTTTATTAACTATTTTTTCAGGAAAGAACCGCTATAAACACGTTTACCCTTTTCGGTTACCTGGTAAGATAATATGCCAGTCTTAAATACTTTTGTATCTACCTGAATGGCTTTGTCGTTAAAATCAGATTTACTCAACATGCGTCCGTTGAGGTCGTAAATAGTCAGCACCCTATCTGAAGCCATATCATTAGCCTCAAAATTCACCATTTCACCAGCAGGGTTTGGATAAACGTGTAGGGAAGCAAGCGGATTCCACAGGTCAATTATTCCAGTATTTGTTTCGATGGAAATACTGTCAACGAATAAAACTGATCCAATATTCAGGTCTGTTGAGCCTGATGATAAAACCATCACGTTAAAGGTATCGGGAAGATGGTTGTTGTTGTTTTCCATAATTACCTCAAAGGGAGTCCAGTCTTCGGTATCGTGCAAAAAAGTCACTCCAATACCAATGGTGTCTATTTCTTCACCTTCCGGATGTTTGAAATTGTAGATGACAATACTTGCCGAATCGCCATTTACCCCTGCATATTTATACATGCCCGTTAGTCTTGATACATTTTCCTGTAAGAAATAACCACCCGAAAAGCTAAAATCTCCTGAGCCAATATCTACATTAAAATCTGATAATGTAAGTAAACCGGGTGCCTGTATCGAACCTCCCAAAAGGTCTATTGTCTCGAGCCGGGCAGCGTAAGTACCACTGTAAGCGTCTTCAGTTTTTGTTACGCCAACAGCCCCAGCTATTGCAGTAAAAGGATTGGGTGTGTGCCAGAACTCCGGTTCTTCGTAAGTCCCCCCGCTTTCCCATATTTCAAAATCATTATTTGGCAATGTTTGTGCCATTCCAAAAGAAATAATTGACAGCAATAAAACCAGTGTAAAGATGTTTTTCATTTTTTTAACTTTTAAGTATTCAACAAATAAGGATTTTTAATTTTTGGATGCTAATTTATAGTTTATATTCGTTAATTGAATAATTATTTTCGATTTCCTTGTTAAACAAACAGTTAAAATATCAGCTTGTCTTTTTTTCTGGACTTTTTTTAGTCTTAACGTGTTCAATTAAACCGGTTCAGGCCCAAGAGTTTTCAGATAGTTTGTTTTTGTTGCAGGGAAAGATTTTAACCAGCGACAGTCTTTTGCCAATTGAAAATGCACATATCATTAGTAAGTTTAATCAGTGGGGAACAATAAGTGACGAAAAAGGGGAGTTTGCTATGTTGGTCGATAAGAATGATTCCCTATTAATTACTTCCATCGGTTTTGGCTCGGTGATTCTTTTTCTGAATGATTCCATTCAGGCTAGCAGGCCTCCCTATCAGATATATATGGCGAAAGATACAATTATGATGAATGAGTTTATTGTTCATGCTTTTTGGGATTATACGACATTTAAGCAAATGATAATTAATATGAAGCCAATTGATTTTGATTTTAGCCGGCTTGATTTTGAAGAAAACCTGATGTTGGCATTGCCGCCAGGGCAAGTGGGCATTTCGCCCGTTCAGGCAATATACAACCGTTTTAACAAAGATGAACGATTAAAGCGACAACTGCTGAAGAATAGAAAAAAATACAATCAACTGATGATTGATATGGGTAGGCCACAAGACACAATTCCTGCTAAACCTGAGCATATGCAAGGGTCACAACACTCACCTTAGTACCAGTGATTTCAAGTAGCGTATGGGCGCTGGATTCGAGCGTAGCACCAGTGGTTAATACATCATCCACAAGCAAAATATGTTTGTTCTCGAAAACACCTGGCTCAACTAAGCCAAAAACGCCTTTTACATTGTCCCATCTGCTGTTTCTGGATTTCTTTGTTTGAGAGGAGGTATGGACCTGTCTGATCAGCCTATCGACTACAACAGGAATTTTCATCGCTTCCCCAATTCCATTTGCAATGCTTTCGCTTTGATTAAATCCTCTTTTATATTGCTTTTTGGGATGAAGCGGAACAGGTACAACGATGTCAACATCTTTGTACAAATCGCTCTTTATTAAATCTAAGCCAAATAGTTTGCCCAAATAGACGCCTGTTTCCTGATGTCCTTTATATTTAAGGGAATGGATAAGATGCTGAACTTTTCCATCTTTGCTAAAGAACAAAAATGAACTTGCTGCATGAATATCAACCCTTCCCCAAAACACACGCGAAACGGCATTTTCGGCATGTAAGTGGTATCCGGTTTTTGGCAGTTTATACAAACAAGAAAAACAAATTACTTTTTCTTGCTGTAGCAAAGACTGCCCGCAAGCCTGGCAAACATTAGGGAAAATTAAATGAAGTAAGTCGTTGAACCAGCGTATTGTAATCATTGAATTTACAGATGAGTTTAAAGCACTAATTTACAAAAAAATGCCAAAGGGTATAAAATAATAACGGCCGACAATAAATTGCCGACCGTTAATCCAAACAAACACACTATATGAAATTTTTCTTTTTTATGGCCTCACAAAAATATAAGAACTTATTTTGGCATGACATCCTGCGCAGGTTCCTAATTTACCCCGCATGTCGGTATTGCTTTCGTCTGGCAGTATACCATTGGGATTGGTGTCGTAATCGTTGCTACCGTTATTGGGCATCATTACATATTCAAAATCGCCACCTGCAGGGTTGTAACCAACTTCACGCTTGGCCATTGCAAAAGTAACTTGCAACATCCCTTTACTTCCATCAGGGTTTTTCATCCAGGTTTTTTTGGTGAAGATTGTTCCTATTTCAATGATATTACTGTTAGAATTATTTGAATAAATATTCCGATAAGTTGAGTCAGGTGAAATAGGCATACCATTGTGTGGGATGCTTACATCGGCACCATATTCTGTTCCGGTTACATCCAGATCTTCAACTTCTGTTGCTTTATTCAGATCGGCCTGGGTTAAAGTGTAGGTCGGATTCGGATCATCGTTATCCGTTTTACAGGATGGTGCTAATAAAAGTAAGCCGCACATTAATGTGACAAAGAATAATGTTGTTTTCATGTTTTTCTTTTTTTAATATTATTTCGATTAATACTGTGGCAAATGTATTGACCAATACAAGCGAAATAGCATTATTACAAGCGGTTTAACAAGTTTTTAACACCAATTGTTAAGGATTTGTTAAACATGGAAAAAGCTGTAAGGATTGTAATTTTGCTGTTTGAAAGCAAGTTTGAGGACGCAACATTTTTCTGTATTTTTGAATGATAATATTTGAAATATTTTGCTTGTAATTGAAAACTTAAGTATCTCTTTTGGTAGTGGAACTAAAAAAGTTCTGGCCACTGACAATATTTCTATTCACCTGGAAAAAGGGGCATCGCTAGGTTTGGTTGGCGAATCGGGTTCAGGAAAATCTATTACTGCCCTTGCTATCATGAAATTGCTTCCGGCACAGGCAATAATTGAAAAAGGTAAAATTCTTTTTAATGATCAAAATCTGCTGCAATCCAATATCAGGGCCATTGCTGATTATCGTGGGAATAAAATTTCCATGATATTTCAGGAACCAATGACAGCACTAAATCCCGTAAAGCGTTGTGGAAAGCAAGTTGCAGAGACGATTATCTGGCACCAAAAACTGGGAAAAAGGGAAGCCAGAAAACAGGTAATTGAATTGTTCAAAAAAGTAAAATTGCCCCGTCCCGAAGAAATGTACAAAGCTTATCCCCATCAAATTTCAGGTGGCCAGAAACAGCGGGTAATGATTGCGATGGCCATTGCCAACAAACCTGATTTATTAATTGCCGATGAACCTACAACAGCATTAGATGTAACTGTTCAAAATGAAATTCTGGACTTGCTCAATGCACTTAAAAAAGAGTACGGCATGAGCCTTCTTTTTATCAGCCACGATCTGGGTGTTGTTGCAAGGGTTGCCGATGAAGTTGCTGTAATGTATAAAGGAAAAATTGTTGAAACAGGGGCTGTTCAGCAAGTGTTTAATTTCCCAAAACATCCTTATACCAAAGGCTTGATGGCATGTCGTCCACCGCTTGATGTTCGACTGAAAAAACTACCCACGATTGACGAGTTTTTGGATGGGAATAATAGTTTATCTACAGAAGATCAAATTGAAAGTCCGGCAGAACGCAAAAAGATTCACCAGAAAATGTATGCAAAAGAAGCTGTTCTTAAAGTTGAGAAACTGTTTACCAAATATCCGCTTAAAAAGAATTTCTTGGGAAAAACATTGACTTTTTTAAACGCTGTTGATGCTGTTAGTTTTCAGGTTTATCCCGGAGAAACCCTCGGACTTGTTGGGGAATCCGGCTGCGGAAAAACAACCCTGGGAAGAAGTATCTTACGTTTGATCGAACCTGATTCGGGCAATATTTATTTTGACGAAAAAGACCTGCTATCATTGTCCCGGAATTCTTTGAAAAAAGAAAGGCAGCATTTAAATATTGTTTTTCAGGATCCCTATTCCTCTCTCAATCCACGAATGAGTATTGGGCAGGCATTGATGGAACCCATGCAAGTATTTGGATTGTATGGGAACAATAGGCAGCGAAAACAAAAAGTTTTGGAATTGCTTGAAAAGGTGGGTTTAAAAGCAGAACATTTTAGTCGTTATCCACACGAATTTTCAGGCGGACAGCGACAACGTATTGTTATTGCCAGAGCATTAACGCTACAACCCAAATTCATTATTTGTGATGAGGCTGTTTCAGCTCTCGATGTTTCTGTACAGGCAAAAGTGTTGAACCTATTGAATGATTTAAAAAAGGAATTTGGTTTTACCTACATTTTTATCTCACACGATTTGTCGGTGGTTCGTTTTATGTCGGACAGGATAATGGTGATGAAAGACGGAAAAATTATTGAGTCGGGCGATGCTGATGAACTTTACAATCATCCCCAAAATGAGTACACTAAGCAATTGTTGGCAGCTGTTGCAAGTATTTGAAAAGGTCTGAATTAGAAAAAATAGCTATCATTTTATATAATAAAAAGAACAAATTTCTTTGGCTTCCCGATTTAAAATAACTTTGCGATAATTCGAAAATCAAGAAAAATGAAAAAAAATAAAAAAAGACAAAAACGTGCCGGTGGTGCACTAACGGGATTAATCATTAGTGCCTTTGCCGAAAATCCATTTCGGGCATACAACTACAAACAAATTGCCAGTCAGTTGGGAATAAAGGACAAAGCCAGCCGACACATGGTTATGACCATTATGAATGAACTGGTTACAGCCGGAGAATTGACGGAAGTGAAACCCGGTAAATTTATACTAAACCCAGCGCTGCTACAAAAATTGGCCAATAAAACAAAATACATCACCGGTGTAGTCGATATGAAAAGCACCGGAAAAGCTTACATCACTTCAGATGAAGGAGGTGACGATATTTTTATTGCTTCAAATAATGTGGGCCACGCACTTCATAATGACCATGTTAAAGTGTTCATTTTTCCAAAGCGTGGCGGCCACAAACCCGAAGGGCAAATTGTTGAGGTGTTGGAAAGAAGAAAAGACACTTATGTAGGGATATTGCAGCTGGACAAAAATTTCGGCTTTGTAGTTACCGACAGCAAGGTAATGCCTTATGATATTTTTATTCCGAAAAGCCAGGTTAACAATGCGCAAAATGGCCAAAAGGTAATTGCGAAAATTACAGAATGGCCCGAGCAATCTAAAAACCCATTTGGAGAAATTGCCCAGGTTTTGGGAGAACCCGGTGACAATGATGTGGAAATGCAATCGATTCTTGCTGAATATAACTTTCCTCTTTCCTTTCCGAAAAATGTAGAAGACGCAGCTGCAAAAATTAACACTGCGATTCCTTCTTCCGAAATAAAAAAACGCAGGGATTTTAGGGATACCTGGACCATCACCATCGACCCTTACGATGCCAAAGATTTTGATGATGCACTCTCCTTGAAAAAACTAGACGACGAACATTGGGAAGTGGGTATTCATATTGCCGATGTTTCGCATTATGTAAAATCCGGAACGCCATTGGATCAGGAAGCCTACAAACGTGCGACTTCCATTTATCTTGTTGACAGGGTAATTCCCATGCTCCCCGAAAAACTGTCGAACAATGTATGCTCGCTTAGGCCAGATGAAGAAAAGCTGACTTTTTCTGCTGTTTTTAAAATGAACAACAGTGGAGAAGTACTGGACCAGTGGTTTGGAAAAACTGTCATCCGTTCTAGCCGGCGTTTTACCTACCAGGAAGCTCAGGCAATTATTGAAACCGAGCAAGGTGAATTTGTTGCAGAGGTTCTAACGCTAAACAAATTGGCTGTTAAATTGCGCGAAAAAAGATTTGCCAATGGTTCTATAAATTTCAATTCGGTA
>QMPA01000068.1 GCA_003650365.1 Bacteroidota bacterium
AAAGTGAGCCGAAATGGTCTCCGTATTGGCGATCTCGAAAGTGATGTGTTTAGCGAAAGATACGAAAAGGCAAGGGCAAGACACATTAAAACTGTAGAGATATACGACAAAAGATACGAAGAAATTCAGATTGAAGGCGTCTCGTTTTTGGAATATGAGCAAGCATGGATGGAGGCTTTATCAGTATTGAAACAACTGAAAAAAGTGAATAGCGAATACTTTTTAAACAATGCTTTGTCGGATGGGAAAAAGATTTTGGCTGAAGGCGCGCAGGGAACATTGCTCGATATTGATTTTGGTTCTTACCCCTTTGTTACTTCATCCAATACCACAACAGCTGGTGTTTGCAATGGATTGGGAATAGCACCTTCAAAGGTTGGAAAGGTATTTGGTATTTTCAAAGCATATTGTACGCGTGTGGGAAGTGGTCCTTTTCCTACTGAACTTTTTGATGCTGATGGCGAAGAACTGCGAAAAATCGGACGTGAATTTGGGGCTACTACCGGAAGACCAAGAAGGTGTGGCTGGCTCGATCTTCCTGCACTTAAATATGCCATCATGCTCAACGGTGTTACCGAATTAATCATGATGAAAGCCGATGTGCTGAGTGGTTTTGATGACATAAAAGTAGCGACAACTTACAGCTACAATGGGGAGCTTTCTGAAGAAATTCCCTACGATGAATCAAGTACAGAAGTTGAAGTTATTTATACCTCCAAAAAAGGCTGGCATCAGAATATTGAAGGTGTTAGCACTTACAGTCAATTGCCGGATGAATTGCATGAATATGTGCAATATATTGAGGACGCTGTTGGTGTGCCCATCAGGATTGTTTCGGTTGGGCCGGACCGAAGCCAGACAATTAATAAATAAAAAATACCCTGTCAGGATTGAAAGTAATCAGTGCATTGGCAAAGAAATTCCAAATGGTGACGGCACCGATGGCAAATATTTTTGCGAAGTAGAAATTCAATTTAAAACGGCTTACCAATACCCAGAGTATCAGAGTGTTTAGACCAAGTCCAATCAGCGAAATCAGAAAAAATTCTGCAAACTCAACCATTACTTCCGGGTTCTTACTTTGAAATGTCCAGATGCGGTTGAAGTAATAATTAGAAGTAGCAGCGGTAATAAAACCGATGGCATTGGCAACATATTTCGGAATGTGCAGCTTCTCTTTGGTAAGCCAGGTTACACCAAAATCGACAAAAACACCGGAGAACCCTACTACCCCAAACTTCAGGAATTTTAGCAGAAAGGCTTTTGAAAAGACTTCACTCATGATTTTTCAATGTGATATTAATTGCCAGTTAAGGCTGAAAATATAGAAGGGGCAAAAGTAAGGATTTTGAAGTAACGAACAACCCTCCAGCGTCTGCAAGACCTGGAGGCGTTGTGCTGTAAAAGTCCTTTCAGATTAACAGACGGCATCCAGGAAGCTATTAGTCGTCTGACCACTATCTTGTTTCGGTTTATCAGTGGTCGGACGACTGAGTAAATACATCAACCCCCGCTCTTCCAGATTTGTAATCTGGAAGTGGTGGGCTCAGGATTTATTATCCTTTGAGATGAATCAATGATGTGGGATTTTGAGGTGCGGGATTACAAATCCTGCACAGCGTATGGATTAATCAGATGCTTCCAGGTCCCGATAGCTATCAGGATCGTACGCTGGAAGGTCTATCTCCTATCTAGTTTTTCAAAAATTTCCGGGTGCTAATTTTACCATTCACCGTTTGAACTTTGACAAAATAAACGCCGCTCTTTAAACCAGAAACATTTAATGAAGTCGATTGTTCCGACCCTTGTTCCACGGAAATTAATTTTTGCCCTATCAAATTAAATACCTCAACATTATTGATTGGGCTTTCCGAAACAATTGTCAATTGATTGCTTACCGGATTTGGGTATAATTTTAATTCCTGATTTCCTTGAATGTCTTTTTCATCAATGTCCAAATAGGCCGGACCATCCAATTTCTTACTGGTGTATATTTTGTATTCTCCTGCGGCCAGCAAAACGGGTGCGTTTACATTGGTTACTTCCAGAGATTCTCCACTAAAATAATCGTACCAGGTTCCGGTAAAATAGAAGTTCGGGTCAATTTGTCCTTCAATAACATCGAAGTTGCCAACAATAACTACCGACAAATCAGATGAGTTTAGCCTGATTCGTTTCAATGCAGTATTCACCATCAGGTCATAGTCAGTTGTTCTGAATACGTTCTCAGTAAGTCTCAATTTAATTAATGCACTGTAAATTGCCATAAGTTTCCGGCGGTTTGGATTATCCGTATATTCCCAGTGTGGGGGCTTCTCGCCAACTCTTCCATTATAATCAATTGAAAAATCATAGCCTCTTTCTCCAAATTGCCATATCATTTTTGGTCCCGGAATTGTGATGAAAAATGCAGCAGCCAATTCCATCCTTTGCAAGGCAGTTACAGTATCTTTTGTTTGGTATGCACCATTTCCATTTCCATATTGAATATTGCGGTACATCAGCCTTTCTTCATCATGACTTTCCATATAACCCACCAGGTTTGGTTGTTCCCATCCTCTTCTCTGGTAAGAAACCCAGGAAAAATTTGACTTGCCATTTTCGTTCCAGCCCATGGTGGCTTCGTTGTAATTGTGGTTGGTATTTCCCCAGATTAACATGCCCGATTCAGCTAGTTTTTTTTCTTCACTATTGGCAGCAAAATGTTCGAGAATAACGTATGATTCTGGGTCATAAGACCAGATTACTTCAGCCATCCGTGTTAAAATATCAATACGTGACTGATCGTAAGCACCGCCATCTCCGGGTGTATTTGTGAAACCTTTGGTAAAATCGAAACGGAAACCATCAACTTTGTATTCTTCAATCCAATAGTTATTTACCCTGTCAATAAAATTTTTGGTATCCTGACTTTCGTGATTAAAATCGCTTCCCCATGAAAAAACCGGATTGGGCGATACTGTATTGAACCAGGGGTTGTTTGCTGCCGGGCGGTTGTTTGCATCATCCCAATACATCATTACCAGTGGGCAGGTATTGTAGGCATGATTCAGTACCATGTCCATCACAACGGAAAATCCCCTTTTGTGGCATTCATCAATAAAAGCTTTTGCCGTATTTTTTGGCCCATAGTATTTGTCAGGGGCAAAATAGTAATTTGGATTGTAACCCCAGCTCGAATTACCTTCAAATTCGCTAAATGGCATCAGCCCGATTACATTAACACCCAATTTTTCAAGGTAATCCAAAGTGTCTTTTAGTACGCTAAAAGTGTGGTCTTCTATAAAGTCGCGTACCAATAATTCGTAAACAACCATATCTGTAACATCGGGACCGGAGAAGTTCTCGATTTCCCAGGAATAGTCAGTTTGCCCGGTTTGAAATACAGTGGCAATTCCAGTGGTTTTCCCTTCAGGATAATCAAGCATATTGGGATATGTTTCGGCATCGATCCATTTGTCATTCCAGGGATCACTCACTTTGTCGGCATAAATATCGCCTACGCGAATGCTGCCATCAATATAATACTGATAGATGTATTCTTTTCCAACTTCTAAATTGTTGATTTGCGTCCAGTATCGTTTGCCATCAGTTGAGCGTTTCATGAAATAATCGTCTTCAATTTCCCAGTTGCTGAAATCGCCAATGGCGAAAACATATTCTTTTTCAGGAGCATAAAGACTAAGAATCACCGTTTGGTCGTCAATATAATTGATGCCATCTATTGTGCCAGAGGGAGGGTTTTCAACTGTAACAACAGGCCTGACAAAGTAGTAAAATGAATCGGCGACACTTTCAGTACTGGTCCAGCCAATAACTTTTACCCAGGTTTTTCCTGTGCCTTCAGCAGTAATGTCATAAGTGAAAATGCTTCCTGTACCGGAATATACTTTCTGGTTATCAACAAAAAGAAATGTTGAATCGGCATTGCTACTGTTTCCTTCAACATGGATAATGTCATTTTCCTGTACAATGACCGGCCTTTCTTCCGGCAATGTAATTTGAATGGCCAGACCACTTCCTTCGTAAACATCGTAAAATATATCCGGCGAAGTTTGTTGGCTGCCATCTGCACTTCTGAAAACAAAATTCATTTCATTGATCGTTCCCGAACCATCAACACTGTAAAAGGTGCGTATTGTTGGAGCAATTATTAACTCATAAAGGCCAGCCCCTAATTTGGTTAACTTAGGTTGTGAACCGTTGTCTCCCCAGCTACCAATTACATTTTGCCAATTTGCACCATTAATCGTTAATCCGGTGTGTGCATAAATATCACCGGTATAGCCTTCGAGGCCGGAACCGGCAGTATTTAAAGTAACAGTTACTACTTCGTCTGCTGTTGGGAAAGGTGGGTTAACTACAATGACTTGTGCATTGGCCAGATTAAAGAATAGAAAAACAATTGTAATTACTATAAAATTCTTCATGATGATGTTTTTTTTCAGTGATTGTGATTTGCAAAAGTAGTTGAAAAACAGGCTGGAAGTACTGTTTGACTGGATTGCCGGCGTGGAGAGTTGTTAAAAAAATGAAAAGTCCTGATAGAAGGTTTGTGCAAACGTTTGCTGTATAAGGTAGGCCGCCCAAGTCTGCCTGTACACGGACCGCGCCAAGACTTGAACCGGTTGAGGTGATTTCGTTAAAAGCTTCGACCCGCTAAGTCCAAGCCCCAAAAAAATGGGCTTGACGACTTAGCGGGTCTGCCAAACCTGCTAAGTGGGCTTTTGCACTTAGCAGGTTGAGAGGGGTTGTCCCAAGTCTGCTGGCGCGTGGGGCTATGCCAAGATTTGAGCAAGAGAGGGTTCGTCCGTCAACTGACGGACAGAATGATAACAGCCATGGAATTTTATTCCCGGGCTTGAAAAAATGCTAAGTAGAAACAAAAAAAGCCGCTCCGGAATATCCAGAGCGGCTTTTAAATAAATGATTTTTATCAATTAGTGAATAATGAGTTTCTTAACGGCGCGTTTGCCATCGGTTCCCATTACATTCACGAAGTAAATACCTTTTGTTAATTGATTGGTATTTATTTGAACAGTACTGTTAGGTCCGCTCAAACTTTCTTCGGTATTGAGTACAATACGTCCAGTAATGTCAGCAACAAAAATTGAGATGTCACCGTCAAATACTTCACCAATTGTCCTGATGTTTACATAACCGCTTGCGGGGTTAGGGAAGATCATAACGTTGGCATTGTACAATACGTGCTCGTCAACACCATCAACAAAGAATGGTCCACCGGCCAATTGAATTTCACCCAATACTTTGGTGTCGCTCCAGTTGTTTCCGTTACCATGCCATGTTGTTTGGTAGTCGCGTCCTACGCCCAGGTCGCTATCGTTATTGCTTAAGCTAAAGCCCATTGTACGGCCTTTTCCAGGAGCAAAACCAAAGTTGTCCCATCCTAAACGCATCTCTATAACATAACCATCACTGGTTACTTCATAGATGGTATAATGATTTGTTATAGGAACACCATCGGCTTTAATCCACAAGGTGTCAGCAGGATCGGCATCAACAATTAATTGTGTGTCGAAACTTCCGGCGCTGTATGTGCCATCTTTGCTGTTGTCACCATCAAAATAGAATTCGATAGCGTCATTGTCCCATGGGTTTCCAGTAAACTCAACTACAGCATCAACAACTTTTACACCAACATAAAGATTATTAGCATCCCATTTCATACCCCAGCTAACGGTATTGTTAATTGGACCGGTTCCAACAGCTAATTTATCGCTGCCATACTGGAGGTTGTATTCACTTAGATCACCGTCAATGGTTGGCTCTGTGTCGGTATAATCGGCCATAGCTGTACTGTCGCCGGCAGCCCATTCAACAAATGAGTAATCACCTGTTAAACAGTCAAAAGTAACGCGGTATCTTCCGCTTTCGCCTGGTACAACAGGTCCGCCAACAGTGGCTGTTCCGCTTGGCCATGCATCGGCACCCCAACTAACAGCACTTTGTCCATCTTTACGGAAAACAAAATTCTCGTTATTGAATAATTCGTAAGTTGCTACATAAGTAGTAGGGGTTTCAGCAGGTGTCCTTAATTTAACATCGCCAATTGTGGAGTTGTATATGCTGATGCAACCACAAGATAAAACACCAAAGCTAAGGTCACCAAAACTTGATGTATTTTCGTAATTTTCAAGACCACCGTTCCAGGCCATTTTGTAACTGGCACCTTCGTTGGTGTCGTCATCTCCAAGAATAATATCAAAACCAATTTGTCCGCCTTCTTCGGCAGTTATGCCTAGTGCATCCCAGGGTAATCCAAGTTCAACGGTATATCCTGTTGCTCCAGGAACAAATCCCAATTCGTACTCATATCCTTCAGGTCCGTGAACAACAGTTACTTGTGTTCCAACAAATTTAAGGTGCAGATCGTATTCATCATAAGCGCCGCCTGATTTGTTACCATCAATAAAAATCTCTCCTTCTTCGCCCAGTGTGAGTATTGCATCAGTTACTTGTAAACCAACATAAAGTTTGTCGGCATTGTAAACAACACCAAAATATGCTTCGTTTAAATCATCACTGGCTTCTCCTTCTATTATTTTGGAAATAGGCTCGTCAATTGTCCAATCTGATTCGTTGAGGATTCCATCAACAGTAATGTCGAATACTTTGGGTGCAATAACTGCGTTACCCAGACGTTGGAAACAATAGTCGCCAGACAGGCAGTTGAAAGTAATCATATATTTTCCACCGGAAACATCAATTTGTTGTGTCAGGTCATGAACACCTGTTTGGCAAAGTGAAGTTCCACCCCAGATCATATCAATATTGCCGGGAGTAATGTCAACTGCATTTTCCCTGAAATACATTTTGGTACTGCTGGTAAAGTTGTATTCAAGGCTAAACTGACTTGGGTGATCTGCATCACGTACGAGGTAAAGGTCTGATGGGAAATCGCCGCCATCGTCACCCCAGCTATTGAAGTCGCCTACCATTCCAATTTCGCCACAAACAGTAGCATTCTCAACAAAATTATATTCAGCGGTGACGGCATTGAAAGTTACATCGTAAGTGCCTGCAACTAATGGAATATTGGGTCCGTTATCAGATTCACCAACTCCACTTGGCCAGCCGGTGTTTCCCCATGCCATTGTCCAGTCGGCATTTTCGCGGAATTTCACTTCCGAGTCTGCTGACCATGATGCGGTAACTGTCCAAAGATTTGGATCGTTGGCATCCCTGTTCATAGGCAAGTCGCCGTTCCAACCGTTGAAAGCACCTATAATTCCAATACTACCTGAAGCAGCTTCGAAATTGTATTCGCCGGTAGCACAATTAAAAGTAACGAGGTAATCGGTTGTGATTCCAATTTCATCCATTAAAACAGGAATATTTGGACCACCATTTGTACCCACACCTGAAGGAAATGCAACATCGCCCCAGTTGTTTGTCCAGTCTGCGTTTTCACGGAATTTAACTTCAATGGTGTCATTTCCGTTTTCGTCCATTTCAGCTGTAAGCGTGAGAAGGACACTCCATGTATTTACAGCAGCACCTCTTGTCATCAGGAGGTCACCAGACCATGCGTTGAATTCTCCGATCATTGAAATTTCGCCACAAGTTTCTACGAAATCGTATTCGCCTGTTGCGCAATTAAAAATAACTCTATAGCTTCCGGCGGGAACAGGAATATTTGGTCCGCCCAGGGTGCCAATACCAACAGGAAATGCAAGATCTCCCCAGTTGTTTGTCCAGTCTGCATTCTCACGGAATTTCAGATCAACAAATCCACTGGTATCTGTATCATCACTCTCTTTTACGGTGATCATCACCTGCCATCTGTTGTCATCAGATGACATGCGGGTCATGTTGAGGTCGCCTGCCCAGCCATTGAATTCGCCGATCAGACTAATTTGTCCACAAGTTTCCGAAAAATTGTATTCAGCTGTGGCACAGTTAAAAGTAATTTTGTACGTTCCGGGAGGAACAGGAATGTTTGAACCGCCAACTTCGCCTGTGCCTGATGGGAAATCTGCTGACCCCCAATTTACAGTCCAGTCGTGGTTTTCACGGAATTTCAGATCAACAAATCCACTGGTATCAGTGTCATCTGCTGCTGTTACAGTTAAGTAGGTCCACCACAAATCCGGGTTGTCCATGTTTCTGGTCATGTTGTGATCGCCGTTCCATTCATTGAACTCGCCAATCAAACTAACCTGGCCACACTGGCTCATTCCCTGGAAGGAGAAGATGAATGCCAGCAAAGCCACAATAAGTAATTTTTTTCTCATTACAATAATTTTAAGTGAATAATATTTTAAGTGAAATATGGCGCTAAGATACAATGATTCTGAAGTTAAACAATTGTAAATGACGTTGAATCATAGATTATTTTGCAAACCAATAATGTTCATGCCCAAGATAGGTTATTGCAAACGTTTGCTGAATTCAAATGAGATTGAGGACTTTTTGTAATTGTTGTTCTCGAGTTCAGATTATATATTTCGTTTTTCTGCTGGCTATAAATCAGTAAAATAAATGATAATGAGATGTTTATAAATATTGGTAACTGTGGTGATAAGCCAAAAAATAAATAAACAGTAAGCGTATGATTTTGGAGAAATAGAGGACAAATTTGAGATGGATGTAAGTAGTGTTAAAAAACCTTAATTTTGTGCTGAAAATTAACTCACTCATTATTAAAAACACTTGTAATATGTTTAAAAATTTATACCTGAAAGCAGGTTTCGTTATGGTATTTGTGTTCGTTATGTCGGCCATTGGCTTTGCGCAGGAACGAACAATTACCGGAACGGTTACGGATGCCGCAACTGGTGAAACATTGATTGGTGCAAACATTGTGCTGGCCAATGATGTGAGCAAAGGGACAGTTACCGATATTGACGGTAATTTTAGTTTAATTGTTCCCGAGTCCACCGAAGCATTGAGATTTTCTTATGTGGGTTTTACCACCCAAGTAGTCACCATTACCTCCAACGTCATTCATGTTCAATTGCTGGGTTCAGCTGAACTGGAAGAAGTTGTTGTAATTGGTTACGGATCCCAATCATCGAAGGAAGTTACCAGTGCGGTAACCAATGTGCAAGCTGAAGATTTTAACAAAGGAAACATCAGCGACCCTGTTCAGTTAATACAGGGAAAAGTGGCCGGTCTTTCTATTGCCAAACCCGGCAACGACCCTAACCAGAGCTACAGCATTCGCTTGCGTGGTCTTTCCACATTTGGTGCGAATACCGAGCCCTTAATTATTATTGATGGCGTACAGGGAGCTTCACTTAACTCTGTTGATCCTGATGACATTGCCACTATGGACGTTCTTAAAGATGCATCAGCAACATCAATTTATGGTACTCAGGGTGCTTCAGGTGTGATTATCATCACTACAAAAAAGGGAGAATACGTGGCAGAAGGACAACCTTTTAATGTGCATTTCAATTCTTCTTTTACAACTGAGTCTGTCGATCGAAAACTTGACGTTCTATCGACTGGTGATTACCTGAATATGCCTGGTTCTACTGATTATGAAACCAGTACAGACTGGATGGATCAGCTTACACAGAATAGCTTTTCGCAAGCCTACAACCTCGCTGTTGACGGTGCTACCAAACGAACAAATTATCGTGTTTCATTTAATTATCGCGATCAGGAAGGCATTGTATTGGGTACCGGTTTTGAACGTTTTAATGGAAGGTTGAATTTCCAGCACCGTGCTTTTCAGGATAAATTAACATTGGACTTTAACCTTTCGGCAACCAGCCGCAACGAACAATACAGCCCAAGTGAAGCATTTGGAGCTGCTGTGCGTTTTAACCCAACGGCACCATTTAAGGCCGATGATGAGTTTTCGCAGGAATGGGGAGGCTATTTTCAGCGCCAGGCATTTGGTTTTTATAATCCCAGGGCCATGATTGAGCAGAGTACTTTAGACGGTAAAAAAATAAATTTATTGGGAAGTGTTAAAGGTACTTATGAAATAATCCAGGGCTTAAAAATCAGTGCATTTTATTCGCAAAACCACAATTCAGATATGTATGGTTCTTATTGGAATAAAGATGCTTATTATACACCTTATGGTGTAGGCGGTGCCCACAAAGGATATGCCCGAAAAGAACAACAAAATCGGTTTAATCACCTTTTTGAAGCCATTGGAAGCTACGATAAGCAAATTGATGCTTTTAAAATAAAGGTAATGGCGGGTTATTCGTTTCGCGAAGATTATTACGATAACCTTTGGGCTTATGGAGAAGGCTTTCTTACCGATGAGTTTTTATACAACAGGATAGATGCAGCACAAATAGATCTCCCTGCAAACAGAACGGGAGGAAGCTACAAAGAGAGCTCGCGTTTGGTTGGTTTTTTCGGACGAATTTCCGGGAACTGGAATGAAGCGGTATTTCTTACTGCAAACTTCAGACGTGATGGTTCCAGCATGTTTGGTGATAACAACAAATGGGGAAACTTTGGTGGTTTAAGTGCCGGAGTTGATTTTGCAAAATTATTCGATATGGGTGGCATAAACCGCTTCAAGTTGAGAGGTGGATATGGAACAACAGGTAACCTGCCTCCAAGTCCATATTTATCAAAGAATATTTACAATGTTGGGAATGAGAAGTTTTTCTACAATGGTGACTTTATCCAGGCATACGGCCCTGTTCGTAATGACAACCCTGATTTGAGTTGGGAAATCAAGAAAGAAACAAATGTGGGAATCGATTTCTTTTTTTGGAACTACAGAATAGGTGGTTCTGTTGACTATTACCGCAGCGTTAGTTCCGATCTTATTATGTATGCACGGGTAAGTGTGCCTCCATTCCCTGCTGACAGGATGTGGATGAATGTGGGGGAGTTGGAAAACTCAGGATTGGAATTTGCTATTAACATCAGGGCTATTGAGAAGAAAAAGTTTCTCTGGAGTACTGATGTGAATTTCACCAAATATTTTGATGCTAAGTTGGTTAAAATTACCAATCCGCTGACTTCAGGTGGAAGCACATTGTATTTTGGTGATTTGGGTGCACCTTACTTTACAAATACCCAAACAATTATTGCTACTGAAGGCGAAGTAATCGGACAAATAATAGCACCTGTTTATATTGGAATGGATAGCGCAGGTGTTTTTCAATTTGAATCTTTAACCGATTCAAGCGGTGTGACAACCAGTCCGACAAGAGACGATTATCAGAATGTTGGAAACGGTTTGCCCACATTTATGTTTGGGTGGAACAATACATTTCAATTTGGAAATCTTGATGTCAGTTTCTTCCTGAGGGGTGTTTTCGGACATTCTCTTATCAATATTAACAATGCACGTTATGGTAACCCTAATGTGATCAATATTCAAAATGGAATGAACCAGGCCAAGGATTATATTGATGCAAGCAGTGGGTCTGCTTATTCAAGCGTACATGTTGAAAAGGCCGATTTTGTAACCTTAGACAACTTTGCTGTCGGTTATAATTTTTTGTTTCCCGAGAGCAAATACATCGGAAAAGTAAGGGTTTTCGTTTCCGGACAAAACCTGTTTACGTTTACCAACTATTCTGGCGTTAGTCCAGAAGTTAGGTATAGCGACCCTTATGATAACAACAACCCGCTCGCACCAGGCCTTGATAGGGAAAACACCTATTTCACTACCCGTAGTTTTACTTTTGGTGTTAACCTTAATTTTTAATTCGTAAAAAGATACTGAGATGAAAAAAATATTGTTTTCAATAAAAATAATGCTTGTTGCCGTACTGCTTGTAATAACGCAACAGTCCTGCACCAATTTGGATGAGAAAGTTTATTCTGATTTGAATGGTGACATACTTTTTGATGATCCTGATAACCTGATTTATGGATTTGGTTTGGCTTATACCAATTTATACCAATTAATCGGTCATAAATATGGTTTTATTGGTATGGAAGCTGGTACAGATCTACTTATAGTTCCCCAAAGGGGAGGAGACTGGTATGATGGTGGCGAATGGCACCGTTATCACCGTCACGAATGGACGGCTAACGAATCTTATGTTGGTAGATGGTGGAATATACTTTATTATGGTGTAAATACTTGTAACCGATTGATATTTACTTTTGAAGCTCTTGAAGATGTAGATACGGAACCTGCCATTGCTGAATTAAAAGGACTAAGGGCGCTCTACTATTGGTGGTTAGTTGATATTTACGGCAATGTGCCTATTGTTGATAGTTTTGATGTGCCTGCTGACTACAAGCCGGCAACTAATTCCCGCCAGGAAGTATACGATTTTATTGAATCGGAACTCCTCTATGCAATGCCGCTTCTCTCAAAGAGTACTGGTCTTGATTATTTTGGACGGGTTAACTATTATGTAGCCCAAACCATACTGGCAAAGCTTTATATCAATGCTGAAGTATATACCGGAACGCCGCAATGGAACAAAGCCATGGATGCGGTTGATACAGTGATGGGTGGTGGATACAGCCTTGCAACTGACTTTTTCTCAAACTTTGAAGAAGATGCCACCATGTCACCAGAGTATATTATGGGACTGCATAACGACAGACTTGAAGCCCCGGCTTTTGAGGTACATTTATTTACACTTCATTACAATTTGGTTAATAAGTACCAGATACAGGACAATACATGGAATGGCATTTGTGCACAGGAATCTTTTTATCATTTGTTCGATAATGACCCCAATGATGTAAGGTTGAATAGTATTTTATTTGGATTCCAATTCGAGGACGATGGAACACCAATTGAAGACCCAAGTTATGAGAAATTTGATCCGAATGATGTTACCAAACCAACTGACCCTGATGGTGCTCCATTGAATCTGACACCAGAAGTAAATATGCTTGAGCCAAATTGTCTGCGGCAGGCAGGTGCAAGGGTTGCTAAGTATCCTTTTATTCTTGGAAGCGATCGCTATACCAGTAACGACATTCCAATTTTCAGGTATGCCGATATTTTGCTGATGAAAGCTGAATTGTTATTGCGTCAGGGTGATGCAGGTGGTGCACTTCAATATGTGAACGAAGTTAGGACAAGGGCAAATGCTGCTCCCTTAACAGAAATGAACATGGAAATTTTGTTAGATGAAAGAGCAAGGGAATTATTTGCAGAAGGCCAACGCCGTTCAGATATGATTCGTTTTGGTGTTTATGGCAATAGCCGTTGGGAGAAGCCTGATCAGTCACCATCTTATACAACAATCTGGCCTATACCACAATCTCAGATTGATGTGAATCAAAACCTTATTCAAAATCCCGGATACTAATCACAAAAACCGGATGTTTTATAGAAAAGAGGCTGTTCCATTTGGGACAGCCTTTTTTTTGATAGTACTGGCGTGCGAATTTTTCAGGGTGCTGTCGCGCGAATTTTCGCGTGACTAATAGTATGGAAAGTGGATAACAAAGCCCACGAAAATTCGTGCGCCAGGGGGTTGGGGGAAATTAACTTGCCCGATAGTGGGGGCTCCCTGTTTTAAGCGTCCACGCTTAAAAGTAAAAGGTACTAACTAGAACCCCTTACAATCAATTCTGTTTTCAGGGTATGCTTTTCCGGTGTATAATCGAAACCGTCAGTATTGATTCGCTTGATAAGTATTTCGGTGGCTTTCTTACCCAAATCATAGCCAAATTGATCAACCGAACTGAGTTCTGGTTCACAGATAGATGCACTACGGCTGTTTTCAAATCCCACAACTTTTAATTCTTCCGGAATGGATATTCCCAATTGTTTGGCCGTTTTCATTACAGCAACAGCAGTCAGGTCATTAACGGCAAAAACACCATCGGGTCGGTCAATTTTTTTCAAGACACCACGCGAAATCTTTACTGCCGATTCAAAAGTATCGCAGGCATAAACAAGGTCTTTGGTATATTCAATTCCGTTTTTCTCCAGTGCAGCTTTATATCCTTCCAGCCTGTTTTTTCCAAGTAATAAATGCTGAGGTGCCGAATAAAAGGCAATGCGTTTGCAGCCCTGGTTTATCAAATGGTTTACGGCTTTAAAGGCACCGGAATAATCATCAACCATTACGCTATCTGCATGAAGGTGATGGAGTACCCGATCGTAAAAAACAAGTGGGATTTCGTTATCAATCAGTTGTTGAAAGTGGGAAAAATCCTGGGTTTCTTTTGAGAAAGAGGCCAGTACACCATCTACACGGTTGGCCAATAATGTTTGTGTATTGAGTACTTCGCGCAAATACGATTCGTTGGA
>QMPA01000069.1 GCA_003650365.1 Bacteroidota bacterium
ATTAAACATATTATACCTGATTGATTATCAGGCAAATATACAATTTAATATCCGTAAAAACAAGTTATATATCTGATATTCAATTAATTATATTGATTATTTATTTAGATGCGTTTGCCCTGAGCCCCTCGGAATTAAACGACGATAATAATTCTTTTTACCCTAAATTAGCCCCTCAAAACTTGTTAAACCTACAATGAAATATTTCTTTCATTTATTACTTTTCATACTGTTACCGCTGCTTTGTATAAGTCAGAAGGCAGATTTTTTACCCAGGTATAATCTTTGGAATACCCAAAGTTTAGATCCAATAGCATCACAAAGTTATGGCCAGATAGATGCGGTTTGGGAAGACAATGTTTTGGCTGATTATGGCCTCACCGTCTTTGCTTTTGGATTTCAAAAATCTGCCGTGGCCTGGAAGTTTTCCGAAGACATCAGTTTTGATATTGGTATTGAAGGAGCTGTTTTTACCCAGTTTGAATGGACAGAACGAACAGGGGAGTTTAAGCGAAATATAACAAGTGCCGACTATCTGATTGGTTTCCCATTTGTTTTGACAGTTAAGTCGTGGACAATCAGGCTGCGTATTTATCACCTTTCGGCCCACATGGCTGAAGATTACATGCTTAATGATACCATCATCCAAAAAGCCTACCACAACAATAAGTACGAACAAGTGGATGCAACGGCATCATATCTGCTAAAAAACTTCAGGTTTTATTTTGGTATTGGTGTGACATTCAGGGCAAACCGGGATAGGAAGCCCATGGTTTTTACCGGTGGGCTGGATTATTTATTACCCTTAAACAAACAGGAATCGGCTCAATTTTACGCCGGTTTTTATGCAGACAGCAAACAGGAATTCGATTATTCGCCCGCACTGAATCTTGGTGTTGGTGTACAATTGGGAAAAGCAGACCGGCGGCCGATTAAAATACTGGCAACCTACTTTCGAGGACCATTACCCTACAGCGTTTTTCATGGAGAGCCTGTGCAGTGGTTGGGTATTGGCTTGTATATAAATCCTTTTTAAAACTACTTACTCCACTAAGTCCATTTCATCCACCAGATAACCTGCTCCGGCAAATTTGTCAACGATAAAAAGAAAATAGCGGATATCAATGGAGATATTTCTGCAAACTTCTGGATCGTACATCAGGTCGCTCATAGTGCCTTCCCATCCACGGTCGAAATTTACGCCCACCAAATACCCTTCGGCATTAAGTACCGGGCTTCCCGAATTGCCTCCGGTAGTGTGGTTGGTTGCAGCAAAACCAATATGCAAACTACCGTCCTTATCGGCATATTTTCCGTAATCTTTGTTTTGGTAAAGGGTCTTTAATCTGTCTTCAACAACATAGTCGTAAATATCCGGGTCTTCCTTTTCCATAATGCCTTTTAGCGTGGTAAAATAATTGTAATACACAGCATCTTTGGGGTAATAACCATCAACATTTCCGTAGGTAACCCGCAAGGTGAAATTGGCATCAGGATAAAAACGGTGCTCGGGCTGCATTTCCATTTGGGCTTTCATGTAAATACGCTGCAAACTGTCAAGCCGGTGATTGTAGGCTGTACGCTGAGACTTTACTTTAGTCTCATAAAAAGTGATCAAATCATTGGCCATGATGTATGCCGGATCTTTTTCAATTTTCTTATAGGACTTTGCTTTGTAATTCGCCAGAATATTATTTAATGCATTTTCGTCAACGAAAATGGATTTATCAAAAACATAATTAGTAAATTCGGAATAATTGGATTTGTATTTACTATTCAGTGTATTAAAGAAATCGGGTTTGTAAGTCTGGTCAAGATTTTCATTGTAAATTTTGAGCATGGCCCGCATCACTTCTTCATCAATAGGCTGGTAATAATCTTTAAAGAATGCTGTTGAACGGCTTTGGAGCTTTTTCACTTCCTTTTGGATTTTTTCTTCATCAACCGATTTAGACTGACTCAAAGTAACTAGTGCACGAAAACGGTTGGCAAAAGAAACAACTTCCATGGAAAGACCAGCTTCTACAAGGTAGGCGGTGGCAATGTTGAGTGGAGTGAGTTCATTGTATATTGTTTCAAACTCAGCTAAAAGACCACCATAATTCCCATTTTGATTAGCGGCCCATTCATTGAATTTTTTTTCAAAATCTTGTTTTTTTTCAATACCATTCATTCTCTTAACGCCACCGCTTTCACCAATCATTTTTTTCCAATAGTTGGCTACTCTGGCATCTTTTGATGCATACTGTATTCTTACTTTTGGGTCGCTATTTGCATATTTCCCAAAAATATCCAAACGGGTTTGACGTAATTTGATTTTATGTGGATTCTCAATTTCAGTAATCAGTTCAATGGCATACGATGGCAGGTATTCGTTGGTGCGGGCAGGATAACCAAACACAAAAGTAAAATCATCTTTTTCAACGCCTTTTAACGAAATAGGGAAATGATATTTAGGCTGGTAAGGAATATTGTCTTCTGCATATTCAGCAGGGTTTCCGTCGGGGCCAACATAAATTCTAAAGAGCGAAAAATCACCGGTATGCCGGGGCCACATCCAGTTGTCGGTATCGCCACCAAATTTACCAATATTGGATGGAGGAGCACCAACTAAGCGGATGTCTTTGAAGACCTCAGTAATAATCATATAATACTGGTTGCCTTTAAAAAAAGGCTTGACAATAGCTTTGTAATGCGTTCCTTTGATGGCTGCTTTTGTTACTGAATCGGAGTTTACTTTGATTAATTTCTTTCTTTCATTTTCGGTCATATTTTCTTTTACACCATTCAGTACTTCGCTTGTTACATCTCTCATTTCAACCATCAGTGTGGCTGTAAGTCCGGGGTTTACCAGCTCTTCTTTCTTATTCATAGCCCAAAAGCCATCGGTCAGGTAATCGTGTTCGATAGAACTGTGTTTTTGAATATTACCAAAACCACAGTGGTGGTTGGTAAGTAACAATCCATCCTTCGAAATAATTTCAGAAGTGCAGCCACGTCCAAAAAGAAGTATGGCGTCTTTCATGCTGGAATGGTTGATGGAATAAATGTCATCGGCCGTAATTTTCATGCCCATTTCCTGCATTTCTTTTTCGTTGAGTTGCTGCAGTAACATGGGTATCCACATACCTTCGCCGGCAATGGCAAATAAGCGGGTGAAAATGATAAGTGATATTGTGATTGAGAAAGCTTTGAAATTCATTAGAATATGGTTTATAAATGAAGCGGTAAAAGTATTGAAAATTGGTTTTCAAAAATATTTCTGTATTTATTCAAAGACTAATATTTTATTCTCGAAAATTAAATTGTAAATTGCTTTAATTATACTATTTTTGTATAATAATTATACTATAAATATACTTATGTTTGAATTTGATGAACAAAAGAGTAAAACAAACAAAGACAAACATGGTATTGATTTTAAAGAAGCGCAGGTACTTTGGGATGAAGATAACAGGATAATGATCCCGGCAAAAAATTTAGATGAAGTAAGGTTTTTATTAATTGCAAAAAAAGACGACAAACATTGGTCGGCCATTTTCACTATCAGAAATAAAAAAGTCAGAATAATTTCTGTCAGAAGGTCAAGGCCAAAAGAAATAAGGATTTATGAAAACGGATGAATTTGATAAAAAATTTGATAAGGGAGAAGACATTCTGGAATATCTTGATCTCTCTAAGTCAGTCAGGCCCGGACGGATTAGCAAAAGGGTAAATGTTGATTTTCCTGTTTGGATGATTAATCTTTTGGATAAGGAATCTAAACGATTAGGGATTACACGGCAATCGATTATTAAGTTTTGGATTGCAGAGAAACTGAAAGAAGCTGGAGCTTAATTTTATTATTAACAAATAGATTTCATTTCAACATCCACCTCATCCTCAAACCGAATCATCGCATTTACCAGCCTTGCTTTTTTGAAATATTTCAAATCGGAAGGGCGAATTTCAGCTGTGGTAATTTGCTCCGTTTCGAGTAAAAACTGTCGTTGTGTACCTTTTAGTAATGGGTTCGCTGGTGTAAGCCATTCAATGCCGTTGTAAAATAAAATGTTCGCAAAAGAAGTGTCGGTAACCAATCCATTCTTTACAATCAAAATGTCATCGCAATTTCCTTTTTGCCAATAGTATTTTTCCAACTGATTACGGTTGAGGTATTTGTGGGAATAGTCAATCTCATCGTCAATTATTATTTTTAAAGATGTGATATTTGGAAGTTGATAGGGGATGAATTCAATTTTTTCAATTTGTTTTGAATAGATGATGCGGCATTTGAATAATCCTAAGGAAACTTCAAGCGTGGACGCTTGAAGCAGGGGGAGCAGTTCGATTGGGTCGGTGTTATTGAACAATACTTTTCTGGAAGCATTCATCCTCTGCTGGTGTAATTCCAGATTGGCAAATTCACCTTTTTCAAATCGTATGGTTTCTAGTAGTTTCAATGACTTTTAATAAATTCTTTTCTGCCCCCTTTGCCTTTGGCATCTCCCTCCAAGGGGGAGAAAAGGGGTTTCCCAACATCTTTTTACAACCCCCAATTCTCCCCTTTGGGGAGATGCCCGTTGGGCAAAGAGGTTCTCACAGGCACATAAATCTTATCAATCAGTTCCTGGTATTCTTCTTCCCAATTACTTTTAGCAGTAATGCCACCACCGCTTTTATAAATAAATCCTTTATCGGTTTTTTCGATAAAACGAATCATTACTCCACTGTCAATATTTTTTCCGTCAAATATTCCGAAAATACCAGTATAATATCCACGGTTGTATTGTTCGGCCTCTTTGATTATTTCCAATGTTTTTTTTTTTGGAGCTCCTGAGATAGAGCCGGCCGGCAGCATCGTCATGATAAGTTCACCCATACTTTTTTGCCAGCCTTCCTTGAGCTCACCACTAATTTTTGAACTCATTTGTAGTAAATCTTTGCGATGGGTTTTGATGTGATCGATGTATCTGAATTCCTCAACTTTTACATTTTTAGAAACCATGCTCAGATCGTTGCGGATAAGATCGACAATAGTATAATGCTCAGCCAGTTCTTTTTTACTTTCAATCAATTGTTTTTTAGCATTATGCAATGAGGCATCCATCGTTCCTTTCATTGGAAACGAACTAATTATGTTCCCCTTTGTCTGTATAAATATTTCAGGGGAAAAAATAACGAATTGATCCCTGAACCAGAGTTTGTATTTCGCTTTACTTTGATAGAAAATTTCTTTGAGCGAATAGTTGGTTTCCACCCGACTGGGCATGGTCAGGTTTAATAAAAAAGAATTGCCATGTTTGATGTGTTGCTGAACCAGATCAATTGCTTTTCGGTACCTGGTTTTGCTTACCGGCTCAACTTTAAAATCAAGTTGTTTTTCGGTAATATCCTGATCTGAATAATTTGAAAATCCATTGACGTCAAACAGCACTTCCTTCTCATCCAATTCATTCAAAGGACAAATCCAGGGCATTCTTTTTTCAAAATCTATCACAAAAAGAAATGGAATTCCATCACTTCCATACTGATTTATTTGTTTGATAATTTGGTCTTCCACAATTTTGAATTAGGGTAGCGAAGGTATCAAATTTTCATTTTGAAAAGAATAAGCACTTTAGCTGTACTTTTGTTGAAAATCCGAAAAATTGAAACTACTGATCATTGATAACTACGATTCGTTTACCTACAACCTTGTTCAATTGGTTGAGCAGGCCGGAGTGAGTGATTTTTTACTGATCAAAAACGATGAGTTGGGAAATTTGAAGGCTGCTGATTTTGACAAAGTGATGATTTCCCCAGGACCGGGTGTGGCTTCCGAAGCTGGTGATTTGCTGCCTTTTCTAAAACAATATATGAATAGTAAATCGATTCTGGGCATTTGTTTGGGTTACGAAGCTATTGCCGAAGTTTGTGGTGGGAAACTCGTCCAATTGCCTAAACCCATGCACGGTATCCGCAACAAGGGCAAAGTGCTGGCAGATGCGATAATCTTTCAGGGATTGCCCACCGAATTTCACATTGGTCATTATCATTCGTGGATAATTGAAAAGGAAAGTTTTCCCGCTGAATTGGAGTCAACACTTGAAGATGAGAATGGATTGATTATGGCTTTCCGTCATCGCCAACTGGATTTGCAAGGTTTGCAGTTTCACCCCGAATCAATCATGACCGAATTTGGTTTTGAGATGGTGAAGAATTGGTTGGAACTTTAATTGTTATTCTCTTGCAGGAACAACCTTCAATGGTCGGAACGACCTGGAGCGTTGCGTATTTATAAAAGACTTTCTTCTTTTAAGCCAGACGCTTCCAGGAGCTACGCACGCTGGAAGGTCTTGTTTCTCAGGTCTTATTTCACCGCAATCGTTTCAATCTCAACCAAAACATTCAGGGGCAATTCCTTCACAGCAAAAGCTGCGCGTGCCGGTGGATTTTCGGGATAGTATTTTCCATAAACTGCATTCATGGCTGCAAAGTTGGCCATATCGCTAAGTAGGCAAGTTGATTTAATTACATCGGAAAAACTGTAACCGGCTTCTTCCAAAATGGCTGCAATGTTTTTCATCACTTGTTCGGTTTGGACGGCGATGTCATGTTCAACTAGTTTTGAAGTCGCTGGGTCAACGGGTATTTGTCCCGAGATAAACAGCATACCATTGGCTTCAACAGCCTGGCTGTAGGGGCCAATGGCTCCGGGAGCTTTGGTGGTGGAGATTATTTTTTTCATGGTTTTTTGTTTTGCTTCAAAAATAGCTTTTTTTTCAACCTGCTGGGAGCAAGCCCACCCAGCAGGTTTAGTTGATCTAATTTCAATTCTTCAAAACTTCCTTATTTTTACAAAAACATTTTAAGCATTTAAAGCATGTACAATCCCCCTGACTATTATCTTGTTGATGATTTGCTGACTGAAGAGCACAAGATAATCCGCTCTGCAATTCGCGATTGGGTTGAACGTTCCGTAAAACCTGTTATTGAAGAAGCCGCACAAAATCATACTTTTCCTCTTCACCTCATAAAAGAGATGGGAAAAATTGGTGCTTTCGGTCCATTCATCCCCGAAAAATATGGAGGCTCCGGACTTGACCAGATTTCTTACGGAATTATCATGACCGAATTGGAAAGGGGTGATTCTGCAATCAGATCAGCTGCCTCGGTTCAAACATCGCTGGTTATGTATCCCATTTTCACTTTTGGAAATGAGGAACAACGTATGAAATATCTCCCTAAATTAGCAAGTGGTGAATGGGTTGGTGCATTTGGATTAACCGAACCCAATTACGGTTCCGATCCCGGAAATATGCTGACCCATTTTGAAGACAAAGGCGATTACTTTTTACTGAATGGTGCTAAAATGTGGATTACCAATTCACCAATTGCAGACGTATCTGTAGTTTGGGCTAAAGATGAATCAGGGAAGGTCAGGGGCTTGATTGTAGAAAAAGGGATGGAAGGTTTCACCGCACCTGTAACCAAAGGAAAATGGTCGCTTCGAGCATCAATCACAGGCGAACTTGTTTTCGACAATGTCCGTATTCCTAAAGAAAACTTACTTCCAAATGTAAAAGGCCTAAAAGGTCCTTTGATGTGTTTGAACTCGGCAAGATACGGCATTGCCTGGGGCGTAATTGGCGCTGCAATGGATTGTTATGATACAGCGCTACGCTATGCTCTGGAAAGAAAACAATTCAATAAACCCATTGCATCCTTCCAGTTGCAGCAAAAAAAGTTGGCAGAAATACTTACTGAAATCACCAAAGCCCAATTGCTGGTTTGGAGAGTAGGCATATTGAAAAACGAAGATCGTGCTACTCCTGCCCAGATTTCTATGTCCAAACGTAACAATGTAGAAATGGCTTTGAAAGTGGCACGCGATAGTCGGCAGATTTTGGGAGCTATGGGCATTTCGGGCGATTTTCCCATCATGCGCCACATGATGAATTTGGAGTCGGTAATTACTTATGAAGGCACTCATGATATTCATTTGTTGATTACCGGGATGGATATTACTGGGATTGCTGCTTTTGAATAATTCTAGTCTCATAAAGATATTCCTATAATTTCTCTGATTTTAGCGCGCGAATTTTCGCGTGTTTTAAATGTATAGCACGCGGAAAATCCGCGCGCCAGATCTTCAGCGATTCTGCTTTCTCAAAGATCTTCATATAATACCAAAAAACCCGGCCAAATACTTGACCGGGTTTTTAAAAATTAGCACAAAGCAGATTATTGCTTAATCAGCTTTTTGGTATAAACCTCGTCATCAGTTTTGATGACGACAATATGTAAACCCTTATTCAGATTGTTGATGTCAATTTCTTGGTTGTTGTCAACTAGCTTTTGACGTAACACAAGTTGTCCTGAGATAGTGTAAATAAACACTTCCGCATTTTCCTCCCCACCTGAAACAATATGAATTTTATCAGTTGCAGGGTTCGGATACAGGCCAATCTCTTCTTCATCGGCATCCACAAAGAAATCACCATCAGCAGCACCTTCTAATTGTTCAATGCTATTTCCTGACATAATCTGGGTAGAAGCTGTTATGGTGATGTCATCCACATAAATGTCATCGCGGTTGCCACTTGCATCACACATAAAACGGATTTTCATATCTGTTGGGAAAGTATAATCCGATTCATAAATATTGACTGTTGCCACATAAAATACATTATTATCAAAATCAATGCTGTAATCAAAATCAGCCACGGTATTCCAGGAAGATCCATCAAAATACTCTACCCAGAAATCTTCATTCGAGTTGTCCATGCTGATGGCCTTGAAATAAAACTCGATCTGAATTTGAACATAACCGGGCGTACTCACATCTTCGCCATTTGTCATGTAAAATGAGGATGAAACACCAGAATTATCCTGAATATCTGCAGCATTACTACCACTCCAGGCATAAGTTCCCCTGTTGTACAATTTACAATCTCCGCCACCATCGGTCCAGATTCCCCAACCACTTTCAAAATCTGTAAAACTGAGTTCAACTTCTGTAGAAGTACCAGTAACCGTAATGTAATTTGTCTTGGTTTCAGTATCAGAACCATCGGCATTTGTGGCAGTAAGAGCAACCGTGTAAGTGCCAGCAGTACTATATGTTACAGATGGATTCTGTGCTGTACTTGTAGCAGGTGTTCCCCCGGTGAAAGTCCAAGACCAGGATGTAGGAGTTCCAGTTGAAGCATCGGTAAACTGAACTGCATCACCTTCATTTATATTGGTATTGTCGGCAGTGAAATCTGCAACAGGTGGATCAATAACTGTGATAAATGCTGTTTTCGTCTCTGTATCAGAACCGGCAGTATTTGTTGCTGTTAATTCAACGGTATAAGTTCCGACAGTATTGTAAGTTACTGATGGGTTCTGAGCCGCACTTGTTGACGGTGTTCCTCCTGCGAATGTCCACGACCACGAAGTCGGACTACCGCTTGAAGCATCTGTAAATTGTACGCTTCCCCCTTTATTCACCGTTGTAATATCGGCTGTAAAATCAGCGACAGGAGGCTCAAGCACGGTAATATAATTGGTTTTTGTTTTGGTGTCTGAGCCATCAGCATTGGTGGCGGTTAACTCAACAGTATAAACTCCTGCAGTATTGTAGGTTATGGACGGATTCTGAGTTGCACTGTTAGCTGGTGTTCCTCCGGTGAAAGTCCACGACCATGAAGTCGGACTGCCGGTTGAAGCGTCCGTAAACTGAACGGAACCACCTTCAGTAATTGTCGTGCTGTTTGCTGTAAAGTCAGCAACCGGTGGATCAATAACTGTGATAAATGCTGTTTTTGTTTCCGTATCAGAACCTTCAGCATTGGTGGCCGTTAATTCTACAGTAAAAGTTCCGGCAGTATTGTAAGTTACTGATGGATTCTGAGTAGTGCTTGTCGACGGTGTTCCCCCTGTGAAAGTCCACGACCATGAAGTCGGGCTGCCAGTTGAGGCATCTGTAAACTGAACGCTTCCATCTTTGTTTACAGTCGTAATATCTGCTGTGAAATTGGCTACAGGAATTTCAGGGGTGGCCCCTTCAACAACTTCAATCAAATCAATAGCAATATCACTATAATAAGTCGATGCAGATCCATTCCCGACAATTCCTCTGAAACGAATGATGATATTGTTTTTTCCGGCATAGGCCGATAAATCAACATTAGCTTGCGAATAAGTATCTCCCTGTGCATTTTGTTGCTGTCCATTCAACACAAAGGCATCGTTGTTCCAGTTTCCATCAAATACATCCAAATGCAACGAACCAATCGCTGCGCCAAACATATGATAATAGAAAGAGAATTGTGGAGCAGATAATGTTGTAAAGTTGAATGTTGCTTCTAAATAGGTTTCATCACCATCAGCCCTTGGGCTGGAGGCTTCCGTATACATATAATAAGTACCATCGTGAGCTGCCAGTGGACCGGTTGAACTTGAAGGTGTTCCTCCACTATTTTGCGTCCAATCAAAATTATCGGCACCACTCTGGCTCCATAATCCAATTCCATTTTCCCAGCTTTGTGAATAAGGGAATGTGCTAATTATGAAAGCGCTGGCATCGACTTCTTCCACGGTAATATCGTCAAAAGTAAAGCCGTCACTGGCAGTAGTACTTGTGGCAGGATAATTATCTTCCTGTCCAAAACGTATCTGAAAAGTAGCGGAAGGAGTTTGTCCGTTTGCACTGAGTATTTGGTCAATATCAATACCTGTTACGTTGTTCCACGAACCTGCTGATCCACCATTTGCATAAAGATCATATGCCTGAACCCAACTATCAGTATTGCTTCCACGAATCCAAACCCTGTCGTTGGCATGTGATTCTTCCCCATGATGCATATAAGAGAAAGAAAGCCCAAGTTCGGTCGAAGAACTATAATCTGAAAGATTGAGTGTTGAAATCAAATAGTTAACAGAATAAGTACCTGATGGATTGGCGTCAATTGTTGCGGCGTAACTTCCGCTATGGTAAAAACCACTGCCTGCTGCGAAACGCAAACGTCCGTTGCCTGTTTTTTCATAAGCCCATTCCGGTAGTCCGTCAATGGAACTTGTATTTGTTGTAAAAGTTGTGGTCGTACCAATATCCTCAAAACCTTCAGTCCATGGCAGGCTAAAAGCAGGCGGCGTTGTTGCAATAATATAGCCTGTTTTAGTTTTTGAATCTGAACCTTGTGCATTGGTAGCAGTAAGTGAAACATCGTATGTTCCTGCAACGTTAAAAGTAACTTCGGGATTTTGAGATGTAGCACTTGTACCATTCATATAAGTTATTGCTGAAGGACTAAAAGTCCAGCTCCAGCTTGTTGGCCCGTTGCTTGACAGATCTGTAAAAGAAACTGTACTTCCGGTGTAAGGAGTTGTGTTATCAGCTAAAAAATCAGCGACCGGAGGAACAGGGGTAGCGGTGGTAATTCCACTAATCACAATTGAGAACGGATGCGAACCACCCGATAAAGTACCGTCGTGATCGACAACAATGGTGTAATCGGTTCCTCCAACAGGATTGGAAATTGTTACCATTTCCACATTGTCCACATTATTCTCGCTATTTTGTGTGGCTGCATTGGTCGGATTGTTTCCATCCAGTTTCCATGGATAATAAGTGTTGGCAGATTCGGTAATTCTTAAATCAAGGTCATTCACAAGCATGACATCCGAAGGGTCAAGCGCTGCAGCAACCGGGATTCCGGGATCATCTGTCCAGACAATGGTAACTTGTAATGGCTGTCCGCCAATTGCAGTAACTGTTCGTTGATAGGTTCCCCCATTATTCAATGTGAGTTCATCAATTACATTCAAGGTTTGGTTTTCTGATATTTTTTGTGCGGCGCTGAGTGTATTCATCAAACCCCAGCCATTTTGATAATCTGGACCATCGGCAGTACCTGCTTCGTCGGCAGTTTGAATTACCAAAGCTTTTAGGGTTGCTGCCAGCATAAAATTACCCGATCCGTTTAAGTCTTCGTAATGTTCCTGTAGTAAAATTAAGGAACCTGTGGCAGATGGAGCGGCCATTGAAGTACCACTTAAAGAAGTGTAATCAGCGTCATTGTCATCATCGCAAGAGTACAATGAAACGCCATTTGTAACAATATCGGGCTTAATACGGCCATCGTCAGCCGGGCCCCAGCTACTAAAACTACTCTGTACCACATCGGATGGTTGGGTATAACCTCCCGGGATATCGTTTACAGCACCTACTGTTAAAATATTTTTTGCAGTGCCGTGTTGTCCAATACAATCATAAGGTCCATCACAGGGATAACTTCCATCCCCACAATCGTTACGATCATTTCCTGCCGATTTTACGATTAGGTAACCAGGTGCATCAAAGGCGATTTGATCCCAATCCTGTGTATAACTATCATAAAAACCGAAAAGATAATCTTCCTGGTCGCTGATACTGGGAGTTCCATACCATGTACCATCTGACCAACCCCTGCTGTAGCCGTATGAGTGGTTTGAAACGAGTGCATTTTGGTTAGCCGCTTCCGAAGCCATTTCTGCTTCATCATTATTCCAGTCGAAAGCCCTCAGGTTAGCAGAAGGCGCCATTCCTTTTGCGTTGGCATCCACACCGGAGGCAATCATTGTTCCAGCCACGTGGGTCGAATGATAATGTGTTGTAGTAACACCATCTCCCATCACAACCCTGCCAGTGTATTCCTGGTGCGTTCCACGAACAGCACCACCATCCCATTCGTGGATGGTCATGCCGCTGCCATCAAGACTCAGTCCATTTCCACCTCCAGAATTTACCAGGTTGGTAGAAATTGTTGCTGATGAATTGACATTCTCTGTGCTGTAATATTGAGGTTTTCCGAATTCATCAATATACATCAATTCCATAAAAATCTGGTCATTTTCAATAAAAAGAGGCAGATTGTTCTGTCTGGCAAACAGTACGGCTTCTGCCTTTTTTGCATTAAACTCTGCTGTTTTTTCAATTGAGAATTTCAGCAGTGCTGATTTGTTGATTGTCTGCTGAGCAAAGCTCTGCATTCCAATAAAAAGGGCTATAAGTATGAAGCCCAGCTTGTAATGATGTTTCATAATTATTGTTTTAGTTAAAATTGCAATCGTATATCTACATTGATTTGTACTATCAATATTGATTCATTGTAACACTGTTTAGTAAAAATAGTTTGCCTATAAGAATTTGCTATTGGAAGCGGCTTGTTTTTTTGCTTGAGCTTTGTTTTTTGAACAACAGTAAAACATTGTTCTCCACAAAAATAAGTTTTTTTCTGATTCCTTTATAGGATTTCTCGTTGTGTAAAACAAAAATTAGAAGGAAATAAAAACTGAGGGCGAATAAAAATGAATATTTTTATTTAAATATCCCTGAAATCTTTTTTACGATTCAGTTTCATGTCTTGCAGAATTGATGCTTTTACGTTGATGGCAAAGTTCCAACTTTGCTGTGGGCCAATAGGTATCCAGTTGAAACGCATCTCCCAACAATGCAGGTCGCGGTAAATGCTAACAGAAGTATATGAGAGCCCTTTGTTTGTAAAATCCCAGCCTGTAGTAAATGTGAACTTCCATTTGGGCGTAATATTTAACTGGCCTGACAGCCCCAGAGTTTGTACGATTTGTTTTTCGGGCAGTCTGATAAAATTGATGTAATCTATCTTGCTTGTATAAGCAAAAGTATAGCGAACATTTAGTGACCATGGGATATCCCAATCAACAAAATCGTCGGGGTTATTCTCAATTTCAATCATTTCTTCTTCAGAGACATCTTGTGGAACTTTCTTTTTCATCTTGTTAATCTCCTTATCACCAATTCTATAATTCAAGCTTAATCTCCAGGTGGTATTGTCCAGTCTGAAAAGCCGGCGGTCTACTGTCCATTCGTATTTATTAGTTTGACGACCTGCTGAATCGAGTGCATAAGGATCCCAAACTGATGCATATTGAATGCTGAAATTTTTCCACAATGTTGTCCGCCCCGTTACTCTAAGGTAGGACATTTTTAACGAATCCCTCGCTAAATCGTAACTGCCACTGAAGTTTAGGTTTTCGATCACCTTTACTTTTTTCATCCCGGTAACGGTATCTTTTCGCGATCGAACCTTAATTTCAAGATTGTTTCCAAAGGAAACATTTATACGTCCTGATTTTTGG
>QMPA01000070.1 GCA_003650365.1 Bacteroidota bacterium
GAACTGGCTTGCCCTTTTCAGTGCGTGTTTTGCAATCAGCAGAAAATTACCGGTATCCAACTCATTCCTGATGATGCAGAAATAATAAACACGATTGAATCTCATTTATCTTCATTCAAAGAAAGGAATAGAAGGGTTGAAATTGGCTTTTTTGGTGGAAGTTTTACGGGAGTTCCTTTCGATCAACAAAAACATTATTTGGAAATTGTTCAGCCGTTTATCCAATCTGGGGAAGTTGTAGCCATCCGTGTTTCTACCCGTCCTGATTATATCGGGGAAAAGGAATTGACATTGCTTAAAAAGTACAGCGTTCAGTCTATCGAATTGGGTGCACAGTCATTTGATGAAGAAGTATTGAAACAATCCTTCCGCGGCCACACTGCTAAACAGACGGAAGCAGCAGCAAAAGCAATACTGAAAGCAAACTTTCAGTTGGGATTACAAATGATGATTGGCCTTCCGGGAGACAGCCTGCAAAAAGCGTTAAAAACCGCGAAACGAATTATTGAACTTGGTGCGCATACTACCCGGATTTATCCTGTTGTCGTTATCAAAGATACCGCCATGCACAAATGGTACGAACAGGGAAAATATAAACCGTTGAGCCTTGATGAAGCCGTTGACTGGACCAAACAAATCTTGCCGCTTTTTGAAGAAGCAGGAGTAAAAGTATTGCGTGTTGGATTGCACCCTTCCGAAGGATTACTCAGCGGTGATGAATTGGTGGCCGGTCCTTTCCATCCTTCTTTTAAAGAATTGGTACTGACAGAAATTTGGGGAGATTTGTTCAGACCATTATTGAAATCTGAGCAATCAGATGATATTCTTGTTCAGGTTCCGATTGCTCAACTAAATGCTGCAATTGGCCATCAGGCAAAAAATAAGAAATTGTTACTTGAGAAGTTTCGGAAAGTGAAGTTTGTGGAAGACAAAAACTTGGTGGGGAGGGAGTTTGTTGTGGTTATTGGTGATTAGGTCTGGTTTTAAGCTATTGGGATGTGCACAATGGAAGGTCTTCCAGTCCCACATCTTTTTTCTTTTCCCTCATGCAACCAAAACCCCTAAAACAAAGTCAATCTAAATTATTCGGTAGACTTAATTTGATACTTTTACGAAGTTTTCCGAATGGGGGATTTAATAATGAATTCAACACCAAACGAAATGCTACTTCAAAAGTTTGTTTTTACTTTTCTAATACTTTTTTGCTTGCTGGTTTTTGGACAAGCTCAGGAAGTTTCCGGCGAAGTAGAAGAACTGTATAATCACACAGAGCAAATCTACAGTACGGACGACTTACTGGTGAACGGACAAATTTATATCCCTACCCGTACCATTGCCAAGGGAAGCCCTTATTTTGGAAAAAATAAATTTTCAGAAGGCGTAGTAATTATTAAAGGCCGGCAATTTGATGGTGTACTTCTAAAATACAACCTGGAGGATCAACGCTTGATTTTACGTGCAGCTCTTGAATCGGGAAAGTATGTTACGATAGTGCTAAATTCAAAGCTTGTTGATGCTTTTAACATTGGAGATCAGGAATTTATTAATGCCGATTCATACTTTAGCAATTCTAATTTTTCTGGGTTTTATACCCTGGTTTACGAAGGAAGTTTTGTATGTTTAGTTAAATACAAAAAAACATTCAGGGCGGTTTATGATACTCAAACACCAAATGGGAGTTATACCGAAATGAAATCGGATTATTTTATTTTCGAAAATGGAAGATTAGAAAACATCACTAAAAAGAAAGCACTATTAAACCACTTTCCCATACAAAAAAAGGAGATTAAAAGTTTTATTCGGAAACATAAAATTCAGTATAAAAAAGCAAATATATTTTCGCTGCATCAATTAATGAAATATTGTGATTCGATTTCAACAGGTAAATAGTTCTGTCATAAACATTAGTTTTTGTTACTGGTATGGAAACAACAAATTACAAGTATCAAAAATCAAAACTTGTCCGTATGGATAAATCACAATATCAAAAAATCAATGACCGAAATGCTTTTGAATATTTGGAAATTGGTTTTTTGAAAATTATTTGTGATTTGTTTTTTGTGATTTGGAACTTAATTATGGTAAACCATCGTAAATATATACGAACCCCAAACAGAGCCATTCTGATTCTGGTTTTTGGTTTGTTGTTCATCAACAGCAGCCAACTTTTTGCACAGGCAGAAAACATTCCTATAGGACGTGATTTTGACCAATTATCATGGAATGATTTTGTAAACCGTCTGGAAAAAGAAAAGTCCATCCGGTTTTTTTTCGAAGCCGACAGTATCCCGGAATTTACGGTCCATATTGCATCCGACAGCAGTACATTGGAAGAAGTGCTTCAGCAAAATCTGGGTCCATTAAACATTAGCGCAGCTTTTGATAAAAACGGGAATGTTTTTATAACGATCAACAAGCCACTCCAAACATCCTTTCCCCCTAATTTTTTTGATGCGATGGACAAGGACATCCCTACAATAGTTGCTCCCGAAAGCAAAGCAGATACCATCCAAAAGTTTCTTGCTACGCATAAGGAATATGTTACCAGAACCATTGTGGTAGGTACGAAAAAGAAAGGTGTTGGTAAAAAAACGGCGACTGTCAGTGGTTTTGTAAAACGCAGTGAAGATGGTCTTCCGGTTATTGGAGCCACCTTGTTTGTTGAAGAACTGAAAACAGGAACCTCCACCAATGTTTCGGGATATTTTTCCCTCACGCTAAAAAAAGGAAAACACACATTGATTGTTAGTAGTGTTGACAGTGAGGAAGAAAAATATGAGATGGAACTTCTGTCGGATGGGCGACTTGATGTAAGTTTAGATAAAAAGATTTATTCCCTGAAGGAGGTCGTAATTACTTCGGAGCAGGAGGACAATATCAGAAGTACCCAGATGGGCTACGAAAAATTATCAGCAAAAAGTGTCAAAGAAATTCCAACGGTAATGGGCGAACGCGATATTATTAAAGTTGCGCTGTTGCTCCCCGGTGTTCAGTCTGTTGGCGAGGGTGCCGCCGGTTATAATGTCCGCGGAAGCCCGGCCGACCAAAATGTATTTTACATGAATAACATTCCGGTTTATAATGTTTCGCACCTGATGGGATTTTTTACGGCTTTTACACCCGAAGCCATCGACGAATTTACTTTGTACAAAAGCAATATCCCGGCAAAATATGGTGGGCGCTTGTCTTCTATTTTCGATATCAAAGCCAAGGAAGGCAATAAAAAGAAATTCTCGATGCGTGGCGGCATCAGCCCTATTACCGGAAGCCTGATGGTTGAAGGCCCTTTTGCAGAAGATAAAAGCAGTTATATGATTGCCGTTCGATCTACTTATTCCGATTGGATACTAAAGCTTATCGATAATTATGAAATTCAAAATAGCAAGGCTTATTTTGCCGATGCTGTAGCCAATTTTTCCATTGCACTCAATCCCAATAACCAGCTAAAAATACTTACTTATTTTAGTTACGATGACATCAGTCTTGTTTCGAATACCCGTTTCGACTATCAAAATCAGGGCGCTTCGGTGGGTTGGGAACACATTATCAACAACAAGCACAATTTGGATTTGACCTTTGTTTATGCCAAATATGCTTTTAACGAAGAAAACGAAGAACTGAAACTAGCAGCCTATAAACAAAATTATAGCCTGAACCACAATGAGGTAAGGGCTAATTTTACATTGAGGCCTAACAATAAGCACCAAATTTCGGTTGGTTTTAATTCAATCCTTTATCTGCTTGACAGGGGAAACCACTTGCCTTTAAATGATGAATCGTTGACCAAAGCCGTTTATTTAGGTAGCGAACAAGGAATAGAAACCGGAATTTACATCGATGAGGAATGGACTATTTCACCCTTGTTTTCTGTTTCTGGCGGGTTCAGGTACAATATTTACGCCTACCTCGGTCCGCAAACAGTTTACGAATATGGGGAAGGCCTGCCGATGGAACCAGAAAATATTGTTGATACCGTTTCCTATGGAAACAATGAAATTATCCAGAGCTATTCTGGTCCTGATTTTCGCCTGGCAGCCAAGTACATTTTTACGCCCAATCTTTCAATAAAAGCCAGCTTTAATCAAATGCACCAGTATATTTTTATGCTTTCAAATACCATTGCATTGTCGCCAACCGATAAATGGAAACTGGTGGACAGCCACATCAAACCAATGAAAGGCCAGCAATATGCTTTTGGTATTTTCTCAAATTTTGCAAAAGGAAGACTTGAATTTTCTGCCGAAGCCTATTACAAAAGAGTGGAAAATCTGGTAGAATATAAGGACGGTGCCGATTTGCTTGTAAACGAAGTTATAGAAACCGATGTATTGCAGGGCGATCTGGATGCTTATGGTATTGAATTTATGCTCCGGAAGCCTTTCGGTAGGTTTAATGGCTGGATTAATTATACTTACTCGAGTTCGAATGTTTTGGTGACTGGATCTACACCTTCCGAAATGATCAACTTTGGGAATGCCTACCCGGCAAATTACGACAAACCCCATGCCTTGAATTTGGTAATGAATTATAAATTTTCGCGCCGATTAAGTGTTTCTTCTAATGTTGTTTATGCTACCGGAAGGCCGGTAACTTATCCCACAGCTATTTATTATCAGGATGGGGTTCAGATTATTCATTATTCGGCAAGAAACGAATTCCGCTTACCCGATTATTTTCGGATTGATTTTTCCGTCAACCTTGAAGGCAACCTGAAGAAAAAGAAAGCTTTTCATGGTTCCTGGAATTTCTCGGTTTATAACCTTACGGGAAGAAAAAATGCCTATTCGGTTTATTTCAAATCGGAAAATGGAAAAATAAACGGCTACAAACTTTCCATTTTTGGAAGCCCGATTATTTCGCTGACCTACAACTTTAAATTGGGGAATTATGAAAACTAGACGGTTGGGGATATGTATGGTCATATTTGGAAATGGGAAAAATAAAGTAAAATGGGAAATAGGGAATAGTATCTTTTCCCTTCCCTTATACCCTATTCCCCTTATACCCTTATTCCCCTAAAAGATATTTACTAAGCATGATACAAAAACGATATATTCATCAAATTCTTATTTTCATCTTGGCAGTACTACTCAGTTCCTGTGTTGAAAGATACTGGCCCGATTTGGGCGGGGCTTATGAAGATGCTTTGGTGGTTGATGGAATAATTACCAATAATCCAGGACCATATACTGTAAAATTGTCACATTCCTCTTCTGTTGAAACCCCTAAATATCTTCCTTATACAGCTTGTAGTGTTTCAATAAATTGTGATGATGGAAGTACCGAACAACTTATCGAAACCGATCCTGGAGTCTATTTATCATCAGTATTTGGCATGCAGGGAGAGATTGGAAAAAAGTATAAGATCATTATTTATACCCCGAATGAACAAACTTACGAATCTCCTTTTCAGGAACTGAAAGCCCCCGTTGAACTGGCTGATGTTTATTATCAGGAAGAAATTCAACCATCGGAAGACCTTAACCACAATTTGGAGGGTCTTCGTTTTTATCTGGATACAAAACCGGCTGTACAAGACACCAATTATTTCCTGTGGAAAATGGAATCGACTTATAAATTTGAGTCTTCTTATTTAATCCGATATGTTTACGACCAGCGACATATGAGTGTTTGGCCACAGCCGGATACTTTTTACACTTGCTGGAAATCGGAGCAGATTCCGGAGTTATTCACTTACGAAACGGCACAGCTTTCTGAACCGGTCATTAAGCACTTTCCGCTGCATTTTGTTTCGACAGAAGACAGGGAGTTGTCCATTCGTTACAGTTTACTGGTCCGTCAATTTACGGTTACTAAAGAAGTTTTTTCCTATTGGGACAGCCAGCGCGAGCAAAACGACAAGCAGGGAGGAATGTACAATAAACAACCGTATCAGATTTTGGGGAATGTCACAAACGCAAAGCATCCGGGCGAACCGGTAATGGGTTATTTTCTTGTGGCTGGCGTTTCGGAAAAGCGTATTTTTTTAGATCGGCCGAGTCTTCATTTTTATTATTGGACTTGTGAGTTAACCCGGGCTGATTTTGAAAGGGTTGGTGATCTGAGAAGGACAAGCAGTTCGGAATGGCCCATTTATTTAACAACTGATGGGAGTGGGAGAGTAGCCTATCCAGATCAAATTTGCCTTGATTGCAGGGAGAAAGACGGGGAAATTGAGGCACCTGATTTTTGGGAGGACAAATGAAATGGAAACCACATATTTATCTGATCTTCATCACCATTTTATCGGTGTTGCTAAATTCTTGCGTAGAAAAGTATTGGCCCGATTTGGGAGATAAATACGATCAAATACTGGTAGTCGATGGCTTGATTACCAACCAACCGGAATCGTATATGGTTAGCCTGTCATATTCTACACCATTGAGGGGTGGAAAAAAAACAAATGTACAGGGATGCGAAGTATTAATAACCGACGATACGGAGAATACAGTTTTATTAAGCGAAATAAATCCGGGACAATATGTCACCACCAATCCTGCTTTTCAGGGAGTGGTGGGAAGAAAATATAAATTAACGATACATACGCCAGAGGATAAAACCTACGAATCAGGTTTTCAGGAATTGAAACCACCGGTTGGGTTAGATACGGTATATGCCAAACTGGAATCCAAACCCAATCCGGATGATGATTACGATTTGACAGGTTATCAGTTTTATGTGAGCTCCGATGCGGCAATAGATGATACCAATTATTATTTCTGGAGCATGGAACAAACCTATGAATACAATTCTAACTACAGGATAAGGTATATTTTTGATGGGAAAATGAATCCGGTTACATTTCCCACTCCCTTTTATACCTGCTGGAAAACCAGTACGGTATCTGAAATATTTACGTATAGTACTACCAATCTTACCGAATCGGTCATTCATGACCTGCCTTTGCATTATGTAACTACGGAAACCAAGGAACTTTCTGTCAAATACAGTTTACTGATTAAACAACTGAGTCTGACCAAAGAGGCTTACAACTATTGGTACAATCTCCAGAAACAGGTTGCCGGACAAGGTTCTTTGTACGATAAACAACCGTATCAAATTCAGGGAAATATGTCGAACATTGTGAATCCTGAAGAAACGGTTTTGGGTTATTTTCTTGTTGCCGGAAGCGATGAAAAACGGATTTTTGTGGATAAGCCTACTGATGTCCAATTTCACTACAGTACCAATTGTGGAATGGTAACCGATGATTTGATGAGAATGTTGTATTCGATCAGGCATAAATGGCCGGTTTTTCTGACGATTCTTTTTGAAGGGGAAGGCAGTGGTGGAGTTACTGCATTGCCTTCCGATCCAGTCTGCGTCGATTGCAGAGAAGCTGGTGGAGATGATGAGAAACCTGATTTTTGGGAGGACTGATATTGAGAATAAGGTAAAATGGGAAATAAGGGCAATAAGGAAATATGGGAAATAGGGAAATAGGGTAATTGGGAAATAGGGTAATTGGGAAATAAGGTAATATGGGAAATCAGGTAATAAAGGCTTGGCTCTTCCCCCCTATACCCCTTATTCCCCCTATACCCCTTATTCCCCTAAAAAGTTTTTACAAACGATGAAACAGAAACTAAATATAAGTTTAATTATCAGCATTGTACTGTTAAACTCCTGTGTAGAAAGATATTGGCCTGATTTGGGAGATAAGTACGAGAAAATATTAGTAGTAGATGGCATGATCACCAATCAGCCCGGACCATATGCTATTCGTTTGTCTTATTCTTCTCAAGTGAGATATATTGAATCATTGCCAGTACAGAGATGCGCTGTCATGATTTCTGATAATTTTGGAAATACAGAATTTCTGAAAGAGTTTGAACCAGGAAAATACATCACAACAAATCCTGAATTTCAGGGAGTTGTTGGTAGGCAATACAGATTAAAAATCTTTACAGCTGACGAGAAAACTTACGAATCACCATTCCAGGAGTTGTGGGAAGCTGTAGCGATTGATTCCATTTATGCGCATTTGGAATATCATTACAGTCCGGAAACTACCTATGAACTGGCAGGATTTCAGTTCTATATTTCCTCAGATATTTCCACCAAAGACACAACTTATTTCTTTTGGAGACTAGAGCAAACCTATAAATTTGATGCCAATTACAGGGCCAGGCATATGTTCGATGGTCAAATGCATAATGTTACTCATCCGGCATTTAATTACACCTGTTGGAAGACAGAACCAGTTCCTGAAATATTTACTTATAATACCAGTCGTTTGAGTGAGCCCGTTATTCAGGATTTGCCATTGCATTATGTAACAACCGAAACAAAAGAACTTTCCAAAAAATACAGTGTGTTAGTCAATCAATTAACCATATCAAAGGAAGCTTACAATTATTGGTATGCTGTACAAAAGCAAATAGAGGGGCAAGGTTCTTTATACGACAGACAACCCTACCAGATTCGTGGGAATATTATTAATATGAATGACCACAACGAACCGGTATTGGGCTATTTTTTTGCTGCCGGTAGCGATGAAAAGCGAATTTTTGTGGATAGGCCCTCAGGTGTGAATTTTCATTTTAGTACAACTTGTGGATATATAACCGAGGGTTTAATGAATGCTTTGTATAAACTCAGAAATCAATGGCCTGTATATTTAATGCGTATCTTTAGTGAAGAAGGCGGGGGATATGGATCAATGGCATTACCTAACAGCCAATCTTGTGTTGATTGTAGGGAGGCTGGTGGTTTCATTATGAAACCTGATTTTTGGGAGGACTGATATTGAGAATAAGGTAAAATGGGAAATAAGGGCAATAGGGCAATAAGGAAATATGGGAAATAGGGTTTGGGAAATAAGGTTTGTTTTTCACATGTACACCCTTATACCCCTTATGCCCTCATTCTCCTATACTCCATTTCGCCATAAAAGACATTTATAAACGATGAAACAAAAACTAAATATTTATCTGATTTTAATCACCATCTTTATCACTCCAACAATAATGGGTCAGGATGTGGTGGGAACAAATGTTCAGGAAGAGGTAACTTTATTTACTGACAGAGACCTCTATTTATCTGGTGAAAACATTTGGTTCAATGCATTTATTTCGGTGAATAATGTATCCGAAAACAGACAATTGAGCAATGTGCTGTACATTGAACTTTTTCAAAATAACCGGGCCATCGTAAAAAAGAAGTTTCAGATTGTTGATGGCAAAGTCGAGGGTATGTTGGCTATTCCCGAAGAAATTCACTCAGCCAATTATTACCTTCGTGCTTACACCCAATACCAGCGAAATTTTCCACCAGAAACATTTTTCACCAGCCTGCTTACGATTATCAATCCTGAAATACCCGTACGAAAATCAAAAACCAGGCCTGTAAAATTGGTAGAAATTATTCCTGAATGTGGACAAATCCTCTCAGGATTACCAGCAAAAATTGCTGTAAAATTGAATGCTAATCTACTGGAAATTGTTGAAAAAAGTTTACTAACCGATCAGCACCAAAACACAATTGACTCTGTTCAGTTTGTTGAAAATGGCCTGGCATTAATTGAATTTACACCTAATGATTCACTTGCCTACTTCTTAACATTTATAACAAATACAGGAGATACGCTTACAGAGCCACTTTCCAAAAATTCTTCACTGGGAATTATTATCAGCGAAAATTGGAAAAACAATAAGGTAAATTTTTATTCCAATCAAACTTATCGCCTAAGTAATAGTCCTGCACACTGGCTGGTATTGTATTCCATAGATGGGGTAAAGGAATTTGAAATGGCGATTGAAATTAAAAAAGCGGAGCAAACCATCGCATTTGATGCTGGCAAGCTGGAGCCCGGATTATATTCCCTTGTCCTAAAAAATGAAGAAGGAAAAGTAATTACATTCACTACATTTTATAAGCCTTCCGAAAAATCGGAAACAGTAAAATTGAGCACTTCAAAAAATGTCTTTAATCAACGGGAGGCCGTTCAATTAACCCTTCATTCGCAGTTTAAAAATGAGTATGAAAATAGCTGCATATCGCTTGCTGTGGTAAAAAAAGGAACAGCTTTTTCTTCCAATCATTCGCTACCTGTTTTTATTGTCGAAAATCCTTTATTACTTCCCATTTTTGATAATCGTTTAAATTTGACAGATACATCTATTAACAGGCAAATTACAGCAGCCCTGATTCTGAACAGGTATTTTTTCAATTCGCAAATTATTGGGTATCAGTCTGGAAATAATAATACAAAAAAATCAGACTGGTTGCCCGAAACCAGAGATGTTAGTTTAAGCGGAATTATCCGCAATACCCGAACCGGGCAAGTACTGCCCAATATTTGGGTTTATGCTTCAGTACTGGGTACTGATGCCCAGTTTCATGCTTACAAAAGCAGGGAAGACGGCAGTTTTATTTTTTCGCTGAATCAACTGAATAATTCCCACAATCTTTCGCTGACGATAGATTCGATTCCGGGCATTGAAGCCGAGTTCCTGATTTACAACGATTTTTCGGATAATTGGCCTGCCACTCAAGACATCCCTTTACAAATCGACAGCAGCCAACAGTTGGTACTGGAAAGCATGTTTGTGAATTATCAGGTAGCACAAATGTTTAAGAAAAAAGAACAGCTTAGCGAACAATCTGCCGATACATTACCTTTCCCGTTTACTGATTTGCAAGCATCCATAAGCTTAAAAGATTTTGTTGCCCTGCCAACAATGCCCGAAGTTTTGAATGAGTTGGTGCCCTATGTAAATGTGAGAAAAAGAAAAGGAGAACACGTCCTTGCTGTTGTTGACCAGACAAGAAAAAATGTGTACGATCATCCCTTGATTTTGGTTGACAATCTACCGGTTTTCAATGTCGATGAAATACTGGCCATCAATCCTGCTAAAATAGAACGCATTGATGTAATTGGCAAGGTTTACAGTTTTGGCGATTTACTTATAGAAGGCATCGTTATGTTCCATACAAAAACCGATAATTTTGCAGGTATTCAATTGCCATCGGCTTCGATTTTTGTCGAATACCAAACCATTACTCCTTCGGCTGCCGTTCAGTTCCCGGTTTACAATCCGCAAAATAGAACACCTGGCCACAGCCCCGATTTTAAAAACCTGCTGTACTGGAACCCCAATGTCCAAATTTCAGGAAACGATACCACCATCACGTTTTACACTGCTGACGAAGTAACCAAATACGAGATTATTGTAAGCGGCAAAACTGCGGATGGCAGGCCTGTTTTTGGGAGGCATGAAATTAGGGTGAAGTAACTTCTAAGCATCGTAGTGGTCAGACGATTATACTCTGGGACATAATATTGCCCGATGACCGAAGCGAATCTGTTACTGGCGCGCGAATCTTCGCGTGCCTCAAATTTAAAGTATCTGGAAAATCCGTGCGCCAGTTTGGTGTAATTCGATATTAGAGGAATTAAGTCAATTCTAGAAAATGCTAATAATTGTTAATGACGATTTATCTTCGGATTTTTTCCTTTACTTTTGAAGAACATTTCCTTTTTACGCAACCAATAATTCAATCATCATGAAAAAAAATATTGACCGACGGGAATTTGTCAAACGGGGATCTGCCGGATTGGTCGGCGTTACCCTTATTCCTTCCTTTTTAACTATGAATATGAAAAATACTTTCGCGGCAGCAAACAGCGATCAGTTGGGGCTGTCAGATTATTATGAACGCTTTGGGGTAAACGAAAAAGTCATTCGTGAAGTCATGGCCGAAGCCCTTTCGCGTGGTGGTGATTATTGCGATGTTTATTTTCAACACAGCCTGAAAAATTATATTGGCCTGGAAGACAAATCAGTCAATCGTGCTTATTCTGTTGTTGATTTCGGAGTGGGCATCCGGGTATTAAAAGGCGATCAGACCGGTTATACTTTTACCGAGGAAATCACACCCAAAGCCATGAAAAATGCTGCCCGAACAGCAGCAAATATTGCCAACAGTCCGGCGCATGTGGAGCCTGTTGCATTTGAAACACATCCGCATCCCGAATATTACGCCATCAAAACGCCCTGGGAGCAGGTTTCCATCGATGAGAAAATCCCTTATTTGCAAACAATAAATGACAAAGTTTTCTCGCTCGATAATCGGATTATTAAATCCAATATTTGGTTCAGCGACGAAACTTCTTATATTTTATTTGCCAATTCCGAAGGACGTGTTACTTACGATTATCGTCCCCAAAGTTCCATTTCGGCAAGCTGTACCGCCGAACAAAATGGCAAACGTGAAAATGCCTATTTCGATCTTGCCGGAAGAAATGGTATCGAATTCTTCACCCCAGAAAATATTGATCGCATTGCCACAGAATCCGTAAAAAGAACGGTTTCGCTTTTCGATGCCGTTAAACCCGAAGGTGGCGAAATGGAAGTGGTGCTGGCAGCCGGAAGTTCGGGAATCCTTTTACACGAGGCTATCGGTCACGGAATGGAAGCCGATTTCAATCGCAAAGACATCTCAATTTTCAGCGATAAAATTGGCAAGAAAGTTTCCAACGAATTTGTAACCATCGTTGATAATGGTACGAACCCCAATATCCGTGGTTCTTTAAATATTGACGACGAAGGCAACGATACAGAAGAAACGGTTCTGGTACAAAACGGAACCATGACCAGTTATTTACACGACCGCATCAGTGCCAAACATTATGATTTAAAACCTACCGGTAGCGGACGACGTGAATCCTTCCGCCACAACCCGATGCCACGTATGCGCAACACTTATATGCTGAATGGCCCGCACACCAAAGACGATATTATTGCCAATACAAAAAAGGGATTGTATGCTGTTACCTTCACCAACGGACAGGTAAATATTGGCGGTGGCGACTTTACTTTTTATGTGAAATCGGGTTATTTAATTGAAAACGGAAAAATCACCAAACCTGTTAAAGACATCAATATTATTGGAAACGGTCCCGATGTCCTTAGTAAAATTACGATGGTAGCAGATGACTTCAAAATGGCCGAAGGCGGTTGGACCTGTGGCAAAAACGGGCAGGGAGTTCCGGTTTCGATGGGTCTTCCCACTGTAAAAGTATCGAGTATTACTGTTGGTGGGGTGTGAGTAATAATGTCATTATAAATGATGATAATTACTAAAGATATTATATCGGAAAATTCAAAAAAATGAATGGTCTTTATTATTTGACCCACCCCTACACCCCTCCATGGAGGGGATTTATGGAATTCATTTTTTGAATTTTCTAATAAATTGCGAAGTAAAAAGAATGAATACAAACCCCTAAACTTAGGTTAGCATGTCCAACTCCCGTCTTCCTGAGCGAAGTCGAAGGAGAAGGGCTGGGTAAAAAAAATACTAAAATGGAAAAATTAGAATTAGCAAAGTGGGCATCAGATTATGCCATTAAAAAAGGGGCAGACCAAACGGCAGTAAATGTTTCAAATTCGCGCAATGTAGAAGTGGCTGTCAGGGATGGGGATATTGAAACATTGAAGGAAACAACCGAAAATTCATTGGGTTTATACATTTACCTCGACCATAAATATTCGGGGCATTTTACAAACGACCTTCGCAAAGAATCAGTAAAAAAACTGATTGACGAAGCCGTTGCCGCTACCAAATATTTATCGGCCGATGAATTCAGGGAATTACCCGATCCAAAATATTACCCCAAAGATACTTCAAAGGATTTAAAACTGGTAGATCCAGATCACGATAAATTAACTACCGATGAGCGCATCAAAATTGCCCGTGAAATTGAGTCATCCGGTGTTGGTGTAAGTGATAAGATTATTTCGGTACGTGGTAGTTTTTCCGATTCAATGAGTGAAACAGCCAAAGTACAGAGTAATGGTTTTGAGGGCATTACAAAGAGTACATTTTTCTCGGCCAGTGCTGGAGTTACTGCAAAAGATAATGATGCACGTCCCGAAGACTGGGCATGGAATGGTAACCGCTTTTTTAATAAACTTACTGATTTTTCGGAAATTGGAACAATGGCTGCCGACAGGGCATTGCGGAAAATTGGCCAGCAGAAAATTGATTCCGGTCAGTACGAAATGCTGGTAGAAAAC
>QMPA01000071.1 GCA_003650365.1 Bacteroidota bacterium
TAAAAAATCGGCCTTGCAAAGAGTCGATTCAAATTTAATGGAAATTTTGCTTTGATAGAAACTCTGGCGCACTGCTATCGTTAGCAATAGAAATTAATTGAGGTTTCTTAATGTGGGGAATGCGGCACAACGCTATTGTGAACCCGAAGTGCAATTCAAATCTAAGGCATGGATGGTGGATGGCAAACAAGTCCTTGAAATTGACATTCCTGTTAGTAAATCAATTCCTCACCGCGCTTATGACCAGCAAAATGAGAATTACAAAGCATTTGTCAGGGTCAACGACCAGAACCTTCTCGCCAATGGTGTGTTGATGAAAGTCTGGAAAAAACGGGAATCCGGTAAAAATATCCATTTTGAGTACTCTGCGGTAGCACAAAAATTGCTTGGACATCTTAAAGACAAAGAACAAATAACACTTGCCGAAACAAAGAAAACAACAGGACTTTCAAAGTTTAAAGCCGAACAGCTTCTATCCGACCTCATTATTCTGGAAATTATCGAAATGCAAATGTCGGAGAATGAAACTATTTTTCGCTTAAGTGAAAAGCAAGCAAAATAAGCGCAGCAAAAACGCTGGCAGATAATTCAATAACCGATTGTTATTCGTCCTGGAAATTTTTAGCTTCAATCAGAAGTGTTTATTGTACTTTCACACGAATGCTTAAGCAAGTCATCCAAGCAAATCCAATCGTATATTTGCCTGATCGAACAAGAGAATACTTTCGTTTTACATTTGCCATCCTGCTTTTTATAGGTGCTGGCATTACTGTTTTCTCACAACACACCCACCTCCGGCGGGTGCTAATAATGAACAAATAATAGAATTACAATACAATTGTATATTTGTACATCAAAAACTAAAACAAAAAAAATGAAAACAGAAAAATTCAAAAATACAAAAGACGCTAAGGTCTATTTAATTGGTAGCGGAATCGCTTCATTGGCAAGTGCCGTTTATCTGGAAAAAGATGCCGGAGTTCCTGGCGAAAATATCATCATCCTTGAAAAAGACAATATAGCCGGTGGTGCCCTTGACGGTATCGGCGATACCGAAAAAGGCTTTGTAGTGCGCGGTGGAAGAATGCACGAAATGCATTACGAATGTTATTGGGAATTGCTTTCGCATATCCCTTCACTCGAAGACCCCAATGTTTCGGTACGTGACGAATCCTATGATTTTAACGAACGTTTCGTTTCTAACGGACAAGCACGTTTATTAAAAGACGGTAAAAAACTAGATGTTTCCAGTTACGGATTATCGAAAAAACAACAAGCCGATTTCCTAAAACTAACCTTTGTTTCAGAAAAATCACTAGGAAACGATCGCATAGAAGACTGGTTTGACGCAGCCTTTTTTGAAACCAATTTCTGGCATATCTGGACTTCGATGTTTGCCTTCCAAAAATGGCACAGCCTTGCCGAAATGCGCAGGTATATGAAACGCTTCATCCATTTGGTTGATGGCCTGTACAAACTGGGCGGCGTAATGCGCACAAAATACAACCAATACGATTCGGTGGTTAGGCCAATGAAAAAATACCTTGAAGAAAAAGGGGTGAAATTTGAATTGGGTAAAGAGGTTGTAGATATCGACTTCAACATAGCGGCCGACAAGAAAACAGCAACTGTTCTTCACATGAAAGACAGTAGCGAGATTGTACTTGGAAAAAATGATTTTGTGTTTTTCACCAATGGTTCGCTAACCGAAAGTACCGACAACGGTACATGGGAAACGCCTGCCAAATTGAAAGGGTTAGAAGAATCAGGCTCGTGGAAACTCTGGAAAAAATTGGCTGCAAAAGACAAGGCATTTGGAAATCCGAATCCGTTTTGCGACCACATTGAATTACAAAAATGGTATTCGTTTACCGCTACCATGAAAGACAATACTTTCCTCGATTATATGGAAAAATTCTCTGGCAATGTTGACGGAACCGGCGGACTTGTTACTCTAACCGATTCCAATTGGTTTATGTCGTTTGTAATAGCACGTCAGCCACACTTCCCAAATCAGCCCGATGACGTGAAAGTTTTCTGGGGCTACGGACTTTATCCCGACAGAAAAGGAAATTACATCAACAAAACAATGGCCGAATGTACAGGTGCCGAAATGCTTGAAGAATTGTATTACCATTTAAAAATTCAGGATTTGATGAAACCCGTTACCGATGCCGGAAAAGTAAATTGTATTCCTGTGGCCATGCCATTTGTTGACAGTTTATTTATGCCACGTACAATTGGCGACAGACCTGATGTTGTGGTAAAGGGAGCAACCAACTTTGCCTTCCTCGGCCAGTTTGCCGAAGCACCAAAGGATTGTGTATTTACGGTTGAGTATTCTGTAAGAACAGCACAGATGGCAGTTTACGGATTGTTTGAAACAGACAAAGAAGTACATCCAATGTACGATTCAGCACACAATCCAAAGTACCTGATTGGCGCATTGAAGGCAATTAGCAGGTAAGAGGAAATAGCAAATCTGACCCGCCGGGTTTTTATCAACCCGTCGGGTCTTTAGCTGACGCACAACTCCGACTGTTTTAAGTTTGCAGCTTATACAAAAGTATTCGTAATACAGGATTAAGTTACAAACTTAATCTAGCGTAGTCGGGTCTTTAGTTTATTTGTTACCCGACTGGTTTTGTAACTTAAACCAAGGCATTCGTAATACAGGATTAAGTTGCAAACTTAATCTAGCGTAGTTATTTGTTACCCGACTGTTTTAAGTTTGTAACTTAAACCAAGGCATTCGCAATACAGGATTAAGTTACAAACTTAATCTAGCGTAGGGATTAAGTTACAAACTTAATCCAGTGTAGTTATAGACTTTATTTGCAAGCAGTGCAAGAGTTTGAGATTTGATTTTTGAGCTTTGGAATTTATTTGTTATTTGTATTTTGAACTTTGAATTTTTGTCACCTAATATATTATTCACAATTTAAATACTAAAACTATGGATTTAACATCATTACTTATTTTTTTGGCCCTTGGGGCAGTAGCTGGCTGGTTAGCCGGCTTAATTATGAAAGGCGGCGGATTCGGCCTTATTGTCAACATTATTGTCGGAATTGTTGGTGCAGTAGTCGGGGGCTGGGTATTCAGTTTCTTTGGATTTGAAAGCACCGGCCTAATTGGCTCAATGATTACTGCAGTTGTAGGTGCAGTTATCCTGCTTGCTATTATCGGATTGTTCAAAAAGAGCTGATTATTTTTCTTTTTGGCGTTGCTGAGAATTTTTTGGAATATTGAATAATTCACCTTTTTGTGAAAAAGATAGTAGGACTTTCTTTTTTACTATTCATCAAACTGAGAATAATTATCTGAACAGTTCTTGTAATTTTCGCTTTAACAAAATTTTACAAAAAGGAGTTGGCAGATGTCAGCCCCTTTTCTTATTTTTGCTGCATAAAATTTATGAGACAATTCACGAAAATAACATTCATTTTACTTTTTGGTTTCCTGATTGGTGGAATCTCCGGATTGTATGCTCAGGAGTTTGGCAGCAATGTGAAGCAAGAAGGCAAAGTAACACTGCAGGCAGAACAAGAGGGATTTAAGCCTGATGTTCGTGTCTCCATTGGTACCTCTTTTTCAAGTTTTGGTCCCGGCTTCAATTCCTTCGGAACTTATATTGCTCCTGAAATTAGTGTGCCGGTTTCAAATAAATTCAGCGTACAAGTTGGATTGGGTTATTCAAGTATGTTTTTCAGCAGTCCGGGAGAAACAATGTTCTCTCAAAATAATTCGCAGTATGGAAGCATTTATATTTCAGGAACCTACCAGGTAAATGAAAAACTGACCATCCGTGGCACAGGCTACAAAACCTTTCTGCTTAATCCGAATAACTTTAACGAAAGCGGAAATGCCAATTTCTATGATTTCAGCAAGCAAGGTGTTCGGCTGGATATGGATTACAAAGTCTCCGATAAGTTTAGAATAGGAATTAGCTTTGAATACCGCGAACAAAATTACCCCGACTTTTACCCTTACGGCGACAATGGAATGAATGGATTTGGGGGCTCCCCCTTTCAACGGAATCCGGCTTTTGGCCCTGGATTTTAATCTTCAGTAAACCTTTTTGATTTTTCTTTGTCTTTATATTGTTCTTGGCGTAGATTTTGTGTAAAATCATCATCAAACCATCAAACCATCAAACAATGAAAAAGACAATCATTTCCATCCTTGCCCTTGCTGCCCTCATCCTTTTTAGCGGCTGCCCGTTCAAAAATAGCTTCAATTATACAGAAGGCGTTTTCCCGGAATCTCCCGTGAACTTTGCTGATGTGAACACTCCTTATGATGACTACAATTCGGCCCTGCCGGAATTGCATGTAGGCCGTAATCTCATCTTTTCATCAAACAGAAAAACACAGGGTGGAAACTACGATATTGTCGGCAAAGACATGCACATTACATGGCTTATGGAAACCGGCGAACTACTTATTGACGATACTTACGGATGGGTTGACAAAGACTATGTTGCACCTTTGTTAGGGCGATTGAATACGTATGGGAATGAGTTTGGCCCCTATGCACTTGGGTATTACCAACACAGCAAAGCAAGCATTTCTAAAAGGATTAATTTAATTACCTATTCAAGTAACGACTCGTCAGACAGTTATCGGTCGCGTATGATTTACCACGAAACCATAAACGAAGGAGATTCTACAAATATATTTGGCCCTTACGATTTAAAAATTATCAACAACAATCTCAATGCACAATATGTTTCATTTTTTGGGGAAGATGCAAAAACAATTAGTATTGGATATTTTGAACCTCATGAACTTACTCAAATGTATTTTCAGGCTGAGGGCGACGGGCAGACAGACATCTTCAAAATCGATATCCCTGAAAACAATGATTTTATTGGGTTTCTTATAGGTGATACCTCCTACCCTGCACAAAAAGTTGAAGAACTTTCAACAGCATCCGAAGACAAATGCCCGTTCATTAATGGGCATGTAATGGTGTTTACTTCTAACCGTCCAGGTGGTTTTGGCGGTTACGATTTGTACTATTCAATATGGGAAAACGGACTTTGGGGATCAGCAATAAACTTCGGTGAAAAATTCAATTCAGCTTATGATGAATTCCGACCAATTACAGTTTTTGCCAGCGGTTTTAAAACCGACCTGATGATTTTCTCATCCAACCGTCCCGAAGGCCAGGGTGGCTTTGATTTGTATTATGTGGGCTTGCCATTTAAGATTTTTGATTATGGATATGTAACAGAATGAAACAGTGACAGAACAATAATTAATCATCACAATGCACTATAAAACCTTATTGAGATGAAGACTTTTATGAGAATAATTTTGAGTGCAGCAATATTGATGTTTATGTTTATTGCTTGTGAAAAAGAAAAGGATGAAGAAAGCATTAATGGAAAAGTGATTAAGCAAACTGATTGCAAAACATTTAAATCCATCATAAACAACGCTGAAGTTGCTGACACCTTAAGTTGCGTAAATTATTCTTTTAATACATCAGAGAATTTGCTCACCTTAAAACACATCAATACGGGTTTCAATTGTTGCCCGGGAGAATTAAGCTGTAAAGTTTCGTTTAACAACGACACAATTATCATTCAGGAATTTGAAGAACAAAATGCCTGTGACTGCAATTGCCTGTTTGATTTGGATATTGAAGTTTATGGGCTTAAAGCAAGAAACTATTATCTGAAATTTATCGAACCCTATCGTGGGGAGCAGAAAAAACTATTCTTCGAAATTGATTTACAAAACCAAGCGGACGGCACACATTGTGTTTTCAGAGATCAGTATCCCTGGGGGATGTTTTAGTCATTGAATTGCGCTAAAAATGCGGATGGCTTTTCTCCCTCTCACCCCATCGCCTATTCGCTCTCTCTCCCACTCGCCTTTCCCTCCAACTCCATAAAAGCAATCCCCTGATCGATATCCTCTTTCATGTCTTTGATGGTTTTTTCGGAAAGCATTTTAAAGAAATCGCCACGAAATATCTGGTAATCTTTGTGGATGGGACAGGGCTTATCGTCGTTGCATTCGTGCAGACCCAATCCGCAGGTATTGAAGAATGCCAATCCGTCAATTGATTCAATAATTTTTAATAAGGAAATTTCCATTGCATTGGCATCCACACAGAAACCACCATTTGGGCCTTTGGCTGAAGAAATAATGTTATTCCGGGCCAATTGCTGCAATACTTTACCAAGGTAATGTTCTGGAAAATCCAAATCCTCGGCTAATTTTTTGGCACCAAAACGCTTATTGGGTGAAGCATTCACAGCAAGGTAAACCAAAGCACGGATTGCATATTCGGATGATTTTGAGAAAACCATTTTTTGAGGTTAAGGTTGAGTGTTGAGGTTTAGATTGAGGTTGTTTGATGTTTGCGTCCAAGTCTTCCCGCGCACAGGCCAATGCTAAGACTTGAAACGGGTGAGACTTCCAACTAAAAACTGTCAACTACCCAATCGCCTCTCTCCCTGCATCAGTAATCAGCTCTGGTGTCCATTCGGGTTCCCAAACCAATTCAACATTTGCTTTATAATCAGGATAATTGGCTTCGACCACCACTTCCACATTTTGCATAATGGTATCGCCCAAGGGGCAGCCTCTTGTTGAAAGGGTCATCACCACATGAATCTCTTTTTTGTCCTCAAGCAAATTCACTTCGTAAATCAAACCCAAATCAACAATATTAACAGCGACTTCGGGGTCCATTACAGTTTTCAAGAGCTCAAATATGGGCTGCTCTTCGGCAGTTAGATTATCTATTTTCATTGTACTTTTTCTTTGTGAAATAAAATTTTAAAAACATTGTAATTGTATAAAACGGCAGTAATGATAATGAAGACTGCGGCTATTTGAATAGTAATGACATTACCAATAAATACGCCAACTATCAAAATGGGCATCCCAATCAGATAAGTATAAAAATGCCAGTTAGCTACTTTATCGGAATACAATTCCTGTGGAAGCGGTACTTTTCCCTTGCCCACTTTTGAATGGTAATATTTAAGCCATATGATAAACGGAAGTGTTTTATAAGTCTGTCCCAAAACCAACGAAGTCAGGAATCCCAGGATAATCGTGATTCCATAAAGCACATCCGTACCCAGATGTAACGCTTGCAGGAACGAAGGTCTGAAAAGGGAAACCAGTCCAAGTAAAATTGTTAAAGCCAGCATAATAAATCCCATAGCCGATAATTTCATCCCTACATCCAATTTCTTGCGAAGCCTTTTACCAAAGGCAATTTGGTTAAAACGAAGGAATAAAATTATCCCACTCACGACCAATAAACCAGACAAAGCCAGCAGCCATTTCTCAGGATAAAAGGAATAAGCAAGTGATAGCAAAACCAATCCGCCATTGATCAGGAAATAAGAATAATTCAGCAACTTGGTTGGCAGCTTGTGAACAATTAAAAACATCGGCATTAATTTGCTGGCCACGCCTATCACCAACAGTAAAAACCAGCCGGCCAATCCCATGTGTGCATGCGTTTTTAGCAATTGCAGATGCGATATCGAAAGGAAATTAAAAGCAAAGTTGAAAACAATTACAAGTCCAAGAATCACAGTCAGCAACAGCCACAAAACGGCTGTAACGATAAATGTATTTTCAATGGTTTTGCGCTCCGTTTTGGCAGCACTCTTTATGGCATTGATGGCAAAAAGAATAATGGCCAACAGTACCAGGCCACCCCCAATTTCCATCCATAAACTATGGCTAAATGTAAAACTCCAAAACGAAGCTGATAAAAGAATAAGCCCTGAGCTAAACAAAGCAAAAGTTGAAATGGCCAGTTTTTCACTGTATAATTTCACTTCCATTACAACCGGAATGAGTTGGTAGAGTGAACCAAAAATTACCATACTGATCCATCCCAAAACCAGTATATGGGTTAAAGCAAGTAGGTGGGGACTGAAAAAATACTGTGCATTTTTTAGGTCTTCCGAAACAAATAACAGCATCACCGACGCTGTTAGAAATGCGAGCGCACCAAAGGCAAAATGAGGCAAAACCACACTTGCCGAAGGGGCGTTTTTTGTACTTAATCCTGCTTGCATTACTTAAAAACGATTAGTTTCAAATCACCTTCCGAAATCTCATTTGAGACCCATTTGTAATTTCTGTCTTTCAACTCGGGCAACAAATATTGGGGAAGCTGTTTGTGATTTACAAAAAGGGCATTGTCTGCATTCAAATGCTCCAGTTCTTCCAAAATAGTTACCATTGGCATGGGCATTTCCAGCTCGCGGACATCAATTTCCTTCATCTTTCCGGAATACTTTTTCAATACTGTATCGTAAGACAATTCTTGTACCGGAACCGCTTCTTCAGCCGTTACCTCAATTGTAGCATCCGATTTCTCCAAATAAGTATGCACTACTCCAGCCTCAGGTCGCTCTGTCTGATAATCGTATCCTTTCTTTTTCAGAATATTCAACAAGGGAATAGGTTCAAACGTGTTGATAATCCGTAATGTATCACTGTCATTTATGGTTTTTAACTTCGCCATAATGGCTTCAAAAGGATCCACACCGCCAGCTAAAATCGGGCGCACATCCAAATCAATTATGTTTTCTTTTCTCATTATTCTTTTATTTTTAGTATTCATACTTTCTTTAAATTCAGAATCTTCTTCACAAAGACAGGCATCCTCCACTTCAAAACCAAAATCCCGCAATTTGTCAATCATCACACAAACCGGAACACCGCCAACCCTTGCAGCATCGGCAATGCTCACCCTTGGTGCCAACATCTTTCTTAATACCGGATTTTTTAGTTTTCTAAAATGCTTATTTATTGACGCAATCACCTCAATAACATCTTCATTTTCATTAATCAGTTTTGAAATCTTTGTATTGGCACTAATTTCCATCTCAATATATTTTCGGCAAATATAAAATATTTTTAAATACCGGATATAAAGATCTTTTAATCTTTTAATAAAATAGTTTTGTCCTTTTCAGGCCTTATCTTCTCGCCTTTTATCATCCTCTCGCCCAATCACATTTTCACCAGCCACACTAACATTCCAGAATTAGTCGTCTGACCACTTTTTGTACAGCCTCATAGTGGTCTGACGACGTTTCAAACCCCTCGCCCCCTCGCTCAGTCACCTTTTATCGCCCCCTCGTCCTCTCTCATTTTATCTCCCCCTCGCCACCAAACTCCCCTCAGGCAACCTTCTTAAAAACCATTGTCTGGCTTTTAGAACAATATCTTTTAAAAAATGCAAAAAAATAAATTCAAGATTTAATATGTTAATTTTCTGTTAATTCTTTTTAGCAAAACACAGATTATTTAAAAAAAACAACAATCTTCGCCGCAAAAATTCAAATATGAAGTTCAGTAACTATCAATACACAAAACCATTAGAAATTAAAAAACAACAATGAAAAAGACATTTTTACTACTTATTACATTTGTGCTGGTATTTAGTTTACCCAAATTGCATGCGCAAAATGATGGTCCACAAAAAGCGAGTTCCTTTGGAAAACTCCAGGGGCCAACTATTGTTCCAAGTATTGCCCAACAAATTAATGACGGCACCTTTAAAGGGGTTAACCCTAATAAAGAAATAAAAGAAGCTCCTCCAAAAAGAAGGGGAGCCAACATGCATATTCCCGGAAAAGGTTTTCCAAAAGGAAGCGATGAATTGCTTCAAATCCAGAAGTCTGCAAACAGGCATCCCGGAAAAGAACCTTCACTGGTATTTGATGCAGCAGTTTCAAGTTACTCCGTTTCCGACGCAACCGGGGCAGTTGGTCCAAACCATTTTATTGGTGCTTGGAATACAAGTTTCAGAATATTTGATAAAGATGGAAATCCTTTAACAGATGAAGCTTCGCTTGGTACATTATTCCCCGGGAATACCATCGGTGACCCCATTGTTTTTTACGATGCCGAAGCGGACCGTTTTGTAATTACCGAATTTGACAGTAGCCCCAATGGATTTAATATGGCTGTCTGCCAGGGTTCCGATCCGGTAAACGATGGCTGGTATATTTACACCACTGGTTTTGGTACGGGAGAGTTTCCTGATTACACCAAATTCTCAGTTTGGTCTGATGGCTATTATGTCACCGCTAATATAGGTGCTACTGACAGGGTGTTCGCAGTTGAACGCGAAGAGATGTTGCTGGGTAACGAGTCGCAATTTGTTGGCTTTCCTTTAACAGGAATTACAACTTCTGGCTTTTACAGTCCACAATTTTTTCATGTTACTGATGACAATCTTCCTGCAGCCGGAAACGCCACAGTTGTATACCTACAAGATGATGCCTGGAGCGGTGTTGACGAAGACCATTTAAAGCTTTGGACAGTAGATGTTGATTGGGAAACGATAGATAACTCAACAATTTCTGCGCCCGTAGAAATTACAACAACCCCTTTTATTTCCGTTTTCGATGGCGGTTCGTTTTCCAATGTTCCCCAGCTGAGTGGCCCCGACCAGGATGTACTTCAGGCAACAATAATGAACCAGGCACAGTTTAGAAAATTCGCAGATCACAATTCAGCAATCTTTAATTTTGTTGTCGACACGGATGGATCAGGAGAGGAAATGGCAGGTATTCGTTGGTTCGAATTACGTCAGGACAACGATGGTGACCCCTGGACAATCTATCAGGAAGGAACCTATACTTCACTCTACGAAGACAAGCACGCCTTTTCAGGAAGTATGGCTATGGATGGCATGGGAAACATTGGCATGGGCTATACGACTTGTAGCGAAAACCACCGTATCGCAATTAATTATACAGGCAGGTATGCTGCCGACCCACTTGGGCAAATGACTGTTAACGAAACACTTATTGCGCAAAGCACATCCAATAATCCCGGAAACCGCCTTGCCGATTATGTGCAATTATCCCTCGATCCTGCCAACGATAAAACTTTTTGGCATATTGCCGAATACTTCGTAAACAGCCAAAGAACAGATGTTGTTGGTGTATTTCAAATTGCATCTGACTTTGCAAACGATGTGGGTGTTGTAAATATTGACGAGCCAATTGATGGTGAGCTGTCAGAAGCCGACACCATTAAAATAACAGTTTTCAATTTTGGTGAAAACGAACAATTCGATACCCCGGTAAATTATCAAGTTGATGGCGGTGCTGTTGTGAGTGAAATTATGGAAGACACATTGGGATCAGGCGAGTCGGCACAATATGTTTTTTCAACTACTGCCGATCTGGGAAATGTTGGCCAAAGCTATCAGATTACGGCTTTCACCAGTCTCGATATTGATGAATTTAATGACAACGATACAATAGTTAAAAATGTTGACTATTTATTCCCCAACGATATCGGAGTAGTTGCCATCAGCACCCCTGTTTCTGGCGTAGGTCTAACGGCTGACGAGCAAGTAACGGTTATCATCAATAATTTCGGAACAGCCGAACAAAGTGATTTTGATATAAGCTATGATCTTGATGGCAATACTGTTACCGAACAAGTACCGGACACTGTTAGATGGAACGATACTATTTCCTATACATTTATCCAAACCGGTGATTTTTCAGCATTCGACACCCATAACTTATCTGCCTACACTTCACTTTTCGAGGATACCGACAACAGCAACGATACCATTACAACTGAAATTGAAAACAGCTTTTGTCAGCCCGAAGCCAATTGTTCAGATGGTGATGGTTTCTTTTTGTTTCAAGTGGGAACCATTGATAATACTACTGCTTGCTCACCCGGTGGATATGGTGACTACACAGACCTTTCAACCGAACTGGCAAATAATAGCATCAACGATTTAACCGTAACAACACATTACGGAAGTCAAAACGTCAAGGTGTGGATTGATTTTAACGACAATTTTGTTTTTGAAAACGATGAAGTAGTTGTCGAGAATTTTGTGATTGCACCCGGTAGCGGCAGTGGCATTTTTACTGAGGTTGTGGATCTGATAATTCCTGAAGGCGTCAACCTGGGACAGCATTTAATGCGGGCAAAATCGAACTATGATTCTGAGGTTCCAGAGAATGCTTGCGAAGGAACCGAATATGGTGAAACAGAAGATTATACTGCCGAACTTGTCCTTTACATCGGTGTTAACGACCTCCCGCTGGCAAACACAAATATGGTCATCCGGTCTTTTGCAAACAATCAGTTCGAAATCTCAATGCAAACTACCGAAACCGACGAAACGCTGATCATCAACCTGCACAATGTCCTCGGTCAGAAATTGGTTGAAAACAGGGTCGCAAACATCAATGGCCGCTACACTTACAATCTCGATTTATCCTATGCAAAACCCGGCGCCTACATTATCCGGCTCGGAAACGCACAATATGGAAAAGTCCAGCGCATTATTGTAAAATAATACAGCAGAAAAATACAATGATAAAACCTCAGGTTGTCCTTTTCATCAGAAAGGATATCTGAGGTTTTATCATTCAACATGTATTCGCTTCCCTGCCGCGGATTCAAGAACTTCGACGCAACACTGGTTCAAGTCTTAGCGCAGGCTGACTTGGACCGATTTCAAACTTCTGTTCTTCCGGCCATCAAACAATCACTTCTAGTTCAATTTGTAGCACAGCCCGTGTGCAATCTGACTTGGACAAACAATCAAACCATCCTACCATCAAACAGTCAAACCATCCAATCCAAACCCTTTTCTTACTTTCGCTCACTTATAAACATTAACACATAATCTTCCCCTATGCTCACAATCATTTCCCCAGCAAAAACCCTCGACATGGAGACTTTGGTAAACAGCAAAATCCAGAGCTATCCGATATTCCTCGATAAAAGCAAGCAACTCGTTGCTATCTTAAAAAAGATGAAAGCCCCGGAACTATCCCAACTCATGGGTATCAGCCCAAAATTGGCACAACTGAATTTCGAACGATTTCAGGAATGGGCTACACCTTATCTTAAAGAAAAATACAGACCGGCAGTTTTTGCCTTCCGGGGAGAGGTCTTTACAGGCTTGAACATCGACACGTTTTCAGAAGAAGACATCATTTACACCCAAAACCATCTACGCATACTTTCTGGATTATACGGATTGCTTCGCCCCATGGACTACATTTTAGCATACCGTCTCGAAATGGGAACAAAACTGAGTGTTGAAAAAAAGAAGAACCTTTATGAGTTTTGGGGAGACGAGATAACCAATAGGTTAAACGAAACTTTAGCGCACCTAAACAATGATATACTCATTAACCTAGCCTCCAACGAATACTTTAAAAGTATCGAGCAAAAAAAACTCAATGTCCGGGTTTTCACCCCTGTTTTCAAGGACAACAAAAACGGCCAATACAAAGTCATTAGTTTCTTTGCAAAAAAAGCACGTGGACACATGCTTCGCTTTATCCTCAAAAACCAGATTTCAAATCCCGAAGACCTCAAACATTTTGAAGATGACGGTTACTATTTTAACGAATCCTTTTCAACTGACAATACTATCACTTTCACAAGAGGATAAATCAAACCCCTTGGATAGCTTTATTCCTGCATGCTTGAAATTCGATTCTATCATTGGTTCAAGTCTTAGCAACAGCCAGTGCGTTGGCTAACTTGGACCTTACACTGTTCGAGTCTTGGCATTAGCCTGCCCTACGGAAGACATTGGACAAGCCATTCAACATACTATATTTCACAGGTTTACCCTGTTCATAACTTTAGGCCAACCATTTGTCATTTCCTATTACAAACATTCTACATTTGCCGCCCGATTCAGACCACGTTCTTTTTATTATTGAATCAAAAAATCATTGCAATATGATTTTTAAAGCTGTAAAAAAAATTATTTTTCAGCGTAACTAAATGAAGTTTAGCCACGTAA
>QMPA01000072.1 GCA_003650365.1 Bacteroidota bacterium
AGCTCCCAAGGTGTGGCCAGTATAAGCTTTGGTAGAACTGAATGAAGGCACATTATTGCCAAACAATCTTTTTATTGCAGTACCTTCAGTCTGGTCGTTATTTTCGGTACCTGTACCGTGTATGTTGATGTAGTCAATATTTTCGGGTTTCAGACTTGCTTTTTCTAATGCCCCTGACATGGCCAGAAAAGGTCCCGTTCCATCCGGTGAGGAAGCTGTTTGGTGAAAAGCATCGTTGGCATTGGCATAACCATCAAGTAGGGCATAAATGTGTTTGCCTTCTTTTTTGGCATCATCTTCCCATTCCAAAGTCAGGTAGGCAGCTCCTTCACCAAGATTTAAACCGCGGCGTGTTTCATCAAACGGTCGGCAGTGCTCGGGGTCAAGAATCATCAAGGTGTTGAAGCCGTTAACAGTAAACTTTGAAAGGGCATCTGTACCACCGACAATTATCCTGTCGACAATTCCGTTTTGCAGTAGCTTTGCTCCGTGGATAATGCTGTTCAAAGAAGAAGAACAGGCCGTGCTTAGTGTTGTCAGATAGGCCGAAATACCCAATTGTTCGGCAATCATTTCGGTGCTGTTGCCGGCATGGTGGGTGTCGATGTATTGTTTGTGTTTGGCTGTTGTCAGGAAATCTTTGTAATACAATTCCCGGCGATCCATTCCGCCGACCGTCGTTGCCGAAACCAATCCTGTTTGCGATAAATCGGAAGAATCTTTTACCGCATCATTCAAGGCTTGCCGTGCAGCAATAATTCCGAGCAAGGCAGTACGGGTCCACACTTTATTGGGGTCAACATTTGCAGTGCTGATTAATTCGTCATGGGTGAGTTTGATCTCTCCGAGTACAAAATCATCTTTGTGGTTCGTATTCAGAATAGAGATTTTTCCAATACCCGTTTTCTGCTTGACCAAAGCATCAAAAGTCTCTTCAACATTGTTTCCGATGGAAGAGATGATCCCGATGCCGGTGACTGCAATTTGCCTCGCCATTTATTTTTGATTGGCTGTAATGTATTCTGCCATCGTTTTTATCGAGTAGAATATTTTTTGGCCGTCCTTGGGATTTTGAATTTTAATGCCGTATTCTTTTTCTAAAAGTACAATAAGCTCCAGTGCATCAATTGAGTCGAGCCCTAAACCATCTCCAAATAAAGGCTCTTCCAAATCAATATCTTCCGGCTCCATATCTTCCAGGTTCAGTTGTTCAATAATCTGTACTTTTAGTTTTTCAATCAATTCTTCCATCTCTTTTATCCTATTGAATTGTATAATTTGTTTACTTTTTCTGTTGTATGATTTGTTGCAGATGCCGCATGTATTTCGGTTTTTCTATCAACGTATTCTTTTTTAGTTTTGTTTGTATCCAATTCTTCTACCCAATACAAAAAAGCCTCATAATTATTTTCCGATTGATCGACCCATCCACCAATACAAGCCTTTGTTTTTTGTGTGGCAAACAGATGGTTTATATATTCAGTTAAAAAATCGGCATTAAAGGCGTCAAAGATAAAAAAAGCATTCGCTCCCCTGAACTTGTGTCGAATAGAAATTTCACCAATCATTATATTTGGTAGCGTATAAACAAACACCGAAGGGCTTGGGAAGAAGTTGTCGTCTTTGAGGCTTTTCTGGAATTTGGAATCAGTCACCAATGTTGATTGGTTGTTAGACAAAACAATGCTAATTTCTTCTTCTGATAAGCTGCTTTGCAACTGATTACTAAGTAAAACCTCAGCAGCAAGAAACCCCAGTTTGCTGATGTCATCCATCTTAAAAAACTTCGCATATTTTGCTTTGATGTGGCGATAAGCTTTTTTGATGAATGCGTTCAAATCAGGCGATTCCTCATCTTCGAAAACAAGTTTCCCGTTAAGGTAAACCGAATTATTTTTGATGTGGCAGTAGGAGGTGATTTGACCCCTCTGTCCTTTGGACATCCCTGCCTTGCCGGCAGGCAGGTCCCCCAAGGGAAGAGCTGGGGCTGCTCTTTCAATATCTGGGTTTTGAGTTTTGAATTTTGATTTTTGGATTTTCTCGTTCACATTCTTTAGAACGAGTGCTGCATTACTGCCCCCAAAACCAGATGCCATTTTCAGAGCATATGAAATTTCTTGTGATTGTGTTTTGTCAATAATATTGAGGGGTTTTGAAATACCGGGTGTTGAAAATCCTGCAGTCTTTAATAAAGTATTCTGACGCATTTCCTCGGCCAGAGCGATGGTTTCGATGATGCCTGCTGCACCCAAAGTGTGACCCCAATTTCCTTTCAGACTGTTCACAGGAACAGTTTCCATTTGATGCCTGCTGATGGCGATGCTTTCCATTTCATCGTTATAGGGAGTTGCGGTTCCATGAGCTGAAATGTGGCTGATGGCGCTGCTTTTTATTCCCGCCTCTTTCATTGCTTTCTGGATGGCAATAAAAGAACCTTCCCCGGTACGAGATGGCCCTGAAATATGATTGGCATCATTGGCCGAATCGCCACCCAGCCAGGCAATATTTTCTCCTTGTTTAGGGGCATTACTCAAAATAATTGTTCCGGCTGCCTCGCCCAGTGAAAGTCCGTCACGGTTTTCATCGAATGGTTTGCAAGCAGTGGGGCTGAGGGATAAAAATGACATGAAACCACTGACGACAAATCGTGAAACAATGTCGCCACCACAAACAATAACATTGTCGTATTTTCCGCTTTCAATTATTGAGGCGGCTGTGTTTATTGCCACTACTCCTGAAATGCAAGCGTTTGACAAAACTTCCACCCGCTTCGGATTACCGAAATATTCTCCAATAATTTCACCCAGCCGCCAAAGTAAAACTCGTTCCTTTTCAAAACTATTCGGTTGCTCTAATAAATTAATATTTCCTTTGGTGGTGGAAAGAATGATTCCGGTTCGTTCCGATTTTATGTCGATGTCAGATTGACCCAAAGTATCGGTAATGGAAAGAATCATCATTTTTTCCAATCGGGTAAACGAAGCGTTTTTTTCGAGTTTTGAAAAGCTGGAATTCAATTTGTCAGTATCAACTATTGAGGCAGGAAAAGCTTCGGGATAAAGTAATTTGTCATGAATGCTTTTGATACCCACACGGCCATCCTTCAGTGCTTCGAAATTTTCGGAAGTACTGAATCCCAAGGAGGAAATAATATTGTCGGCGATGAGGTAAGTCATTTTATGCTCAATTGTTCTACTGTTCGATGATTATCTTCCATTCTTTCTTTACTCCATCAATCCCACTTTCTTCTTCCAGTCCAATACAAATTGTGGCGGGTACAAAATCATTTCGCGATTCAAATCGATAAATACTTGTGTGCTTTCAGCAGTGGCTACCAGTTCGTTATTTGATTTGCGGAAAATTCTGAAGTGAAAAACAATTTTGGCAGCTTCGTGGTCAATAAACTCGGTTTCAATAATCAGGATATCACCGTATTGCACTTGTCTTTTAAAGTCGATGTTCATGTTTACAACCGGTGCCATCACGTTGTTGGCATAAATATCGAGATAAGAAATGCCGTATTTTTTTCCGAAAGATTCACGCCCTTCTTCGATGTATTTCACATAATTGCCATGCCATACAATCCCCATGGAGTCCACTTCGCCAAAGCGTACTTTTACTTCTGTCCGGTCTTTTAAAACTTTCTTCATTTATTCAAATTACGAGGCTGCGAAAATAGAGAATTTGATTGTCAATTTGAATTGATCGGAAAAAGCCTTTTCTAACCGTTGATATATCGGCAGGCGATTCTGTGATGTGAAGGTAGTATCTCGTTGAGTATTTTGAATGAATTCCTACAAACTTGTGTTGTCAGGAAAGAAAATGTTCATTTCACCGGTGGCTATTAATTTGTTGTTTGCAAAAACTTCCCCTTTTATTACGGTTGCATTCATAAGTTCATGAAGGACAGTTACGGTAGTTTGAAGTGTGTCGTTGTCTTTGGGTAATTCAAAAATAGTCAATCGTTTTATCGAGCCAATGAAACCAGTTTTTGGTTTTTCACGGGATTGTTTGGCCAAATATCCACTGTGCAATGCAGCAGTCTGGGCTATGTTTTCGATGATTCCGGCTTCCTGAAAAAATCCTGATTTGCAGAAAATATTCGCTTTGCTTAATACAAGCCGTGAAATCGTTTTTTCAGTATTACTATAAATTAAACCGTCCACCATAGCCATTGGTGGTTTTTGGGGGATTAACTCAAGTACTTCTTTTTGGCCAGCCAGCATTGTTGTAATTTGAGATTGATTTTATGTTGCCAAAAATAGAAAATAATTGCTGTTTCGTTTTTTGCAAAATTCAATACCAATCAATACTATGTTTAAACATTAGGGTATCTACAATCTTGTAAAAGCCGGGGTGCAATATTGTTTGCACTAATTTCCTTGGGAGGCAAGGTTGTACACTTAAAAAAAACAATTACATTTGCTACATTCAGAGCTTATCCTGATCTTGTGCAGGAAAAGCATACCAATCTGTCAATCAATTATTAATTGTATCAGTAAATATACCATGCTTGTAGGGGGCGACTGCAATATTTATTTTGAAGAAGAATAAATATTTAGGAGTTCACTTTAATAACTCATCGGTATTAGCCTTTAACGCAGATTGTGTTTTGGTTGTTTACATATCGTAATATAGTCATACTAATAATTTGTCTTTAACTAAAACAAACTGAATATGTCTAAACCAAAAAAGCGAGAAAAATCAGCATCAATTAAAAATGCCAGGTTCTCGAATAATTTATTGCTAATTATTTATATACCAATATTATTGGTTATTTTTTTTAAGGTTTATGGTGACGTATTCGATGAAAAAATCTATTTGGGTGGTGATAACGCCAGCTATTATATTCTTGGCAATTCTATTGCTACCGGACAAGGTTATACGAACATTCACATCAAAGAAAAGACAAGCCACAATCATTTTCCTCCAGGATATCCATTAATTATTGCCACTGCTTCAAAGCTGTTTTCTAATAATATACTTTTTATTAAAAAAGTGAATGGTTTCTTCCTTTTATTGTCTGTTGGCCTACTGTTCCTGGTCGTTTATAAATTTACCGGAAACTATCATGTTTCGTTTATTGTGGGTGTGTTTACATTATACAATATTCATTTATTGGGCTTTTCCATTATAATGATGAGTGAGATACCATTTCTATTCTTTTCATTACTTTCTCTTTGGCTTTTTATGAAACTGGATTTTTCAATCCCTGTACAAAAGAATTGGCTCTTTTTTATTTTGTTGTTGTCTGTTTCTTTCACTTATCACATACGCTCCTTAGGCATTGCTCTTTTTTTTGGAATAGCCACTTATATGTTATTTGAGAAAAAATGGAAGTATTTAGCATCTTACAGTTTTGGATTTATTCTACTGGCATTGCCTTGGTACCTAAGAGGTAAAGCATTGGGTGGCAATGCATATGTGAGTCAGTTGTTTTTAAAAAACCCTTACAGGCCTGAATTGGGACAAATGGAATTATTTGATTGGTTTATTCGAATTTGGAATAATTTCGAAAGGTATATCACACGTGAAATACCCTCTGGAACTTTTAACTTTATACAGGTAGTTGATAGTAAAACCCCTTTTGCAGCTTTGGAATGGATAATTGGAATAGCTTGTATATTATTGATGCTGTTTGGTTTATTTAAAATAAAAAAGTTTAATACTGTTCTAACTTTTTACATAGTAGGAACATTTGGGATTTTATTGCTTTGGCCGGATGTATGGTTTGGCGTCCGCTTTTTACTTCCTCTGGTTCCCTTACTTACTTTTCTGTTTCTTTATGGAGTGATTGAAATGTTGCATTGGTTTGGGGAGCATGTTTTAAAAATAAAAAACCAATCTGTAATTTATTTTTCAATAGTGTTCTTGAGCCTATTGGCTATAAGAAGTTACAGCAATACAATAGAAAAACTGGAAAAGCAAAAAAGTGGAATCTATAGTAAAAACTACCAAAACTACTTTGAGTTAGCAAAATGGATTAAAGCAAATACGTCGGACACCTCGGTAACTTGTTGTCGTAAACCTCAACTATTTCACCTCTATTCCACTAAATATGTAACGGGAATTAAAACGACAATCGATACCGAAGAACAGATAGCGTACTTGATAAGCAGGGAAGTCGATTATGTTGTTCTTGAGAAGTTAGGTTACTCTTCTACCGGAAGAAACTTATATCCGGCAGTCGAAAAATATCCTCATAAATTTATACTGGCAAAACAACTGCGGGATCCTGACACGCCACTTTTGCAATTTGTGCCCGAACTTGATTATTGGGGAGAATGGAAAGACAATAAAAGGAATGGTAGAGGAAAATACGGATGGGACGATGGAACGAAATTTGACGGCCTATGGAAAGATAACAGAAGAAATGGGAAAGGTACACTATACTTAGCTGATGGATCTCAACTTGATGGAGTATGGACTAATGATACTTTAAACGGCGTGGTATATGTCAAGTCAATAGATGGGGATACAATAGAACGTAGTCTTTATGAAAAGAATATGAAAATAGGAATGATTCTTGTCAAAAAATAGTTTCGTTTATCCTATTTATTAAACGCACCAAATATTATTGATAAATTTATTCTATTTTTGCAAAATAAAAATTAATCTATGGCCCGATCACAAGAAACATTTGGAAAAAAAGAAGTACGAAACAAAAAGGAGAAAAAGAGAAAAGACAAAGCTGCCAAGAAGTTAGCCAGGAAAGACACTGAGAAGTCAGGTAACCTGGACGATATGATAGCTTATGTTGACGAATTTGGAAATATTACCGACACACCTCCCGATCCTACCAAAAAGAAAAAAGTTAAGTCAGAAAACATCGAGATTAGTGTGCCAAAACGCGAGGCAGTAGAATATGATCCCATAAGAAAAGGAATCGTTACTTTCTTTAACGAATCAAAAGGCTTTGGATTTATCAAAGATTCGGAAACCCAGGAAAGTGTTTTTGTGCATGCCAACAATTTGTTGGAAGAAATAAGGGATAACAATGTTGTTACTTTCGAAGTGGAAATGGGAATGAAAGGACCTGCTGCTGTTCGGGTAAAACTACTCAAATAGTCAGGGGTTTTTACTTCGAAGAAGGATAAACCATCCGGATTATTATTACCGTATCATTTTCTAATTTAAATGCTGTTTCCTCAAATTTTGGTGCCCGCATCTTTGGCATCTTACCGGAAACACCAACACCTTCTGTTGGTATTTTCATCGATTTTGTATTGACTTTCCCATCGCCATTGGTATCGTGAAAAACAGCAATGGCGTAATTGCCAATTGGGATATCCAGGTAGGTGTAGGAAACGGAGCTATCTGTTATCTCTATTTTGGAAGCCCTAAACGGTTTTGTCTTGTTTTTAAAATCAGTGGCATTGTCAAAAATACCTGTTACAAGTTCTCCTCCAGTCCCTTCAATATTTTGTATTTCCATATGAATTTCAGCCGTTTGCCCAAAAATACTTACTGAAGCAAAGACAAATATTAAGATGCATGCTATATTCTTTAAATGTTTCATTGCTTGCGAATAAAGGTTTTTAGATTTGAAAATAGTCGAGACAGGATTTAGAACCTTAAAACCGAAACTCAGAATATTGCGCACCGCTTTCAATTGGATAATTTCCCTGGTAAACATTACCAAGGTAACCATCAATAGCAATTGGGTCGCCCATTTGAAAAACGTATTTATTCAACTGGCATTTTTTCTCGACATCAAAAACAATGAGGCTACTGCAATTTACTACCGATGTTTTTCCTAACCTGACAGCAGTAACGGCAGCATGAGAAGTGGCTCCTCCTTTTGCAGTGAGCAATCCGTCAGTTGCAAAAATCATGGCGATGTCGTCAGGCACAGTATCGGGCCGGACAAGAATAACTGATTCGCCGGGATATTTCTTGTGTAAAATCTCGATATCATTGTTGTCGAATGCAACGCGACCATTCATTGCACTGCCACCAATACCAATTCCGCGACCGGCCAGTTTCATTTTATCAAGTGTAGTACTAAAAACTTCCACTGACTGGAAACCAGACATGTCTAAATCCCTCGTTTGAAGAACATACAAATCATCAGGGTTTTCCGATTCAAATGTAAATTCTATTTCCTGCGGACTGTAGCCGTGGTGTTCGGTAAGCTCTAATGCAATGCGGTTTAGTTTCTTGTAAATTTCCGGGTATTGCTCCTCTAAGGAAGGATCGCCATTGGGCGCTTCTTTCTGATTTTTACTGACAGGAAATGGTTTTACCAATCCCGCAACAATATCTTCTCCCTGGCTGCAAAGTGTGAAATCGCCATAAAGATGAACGCCCTGTTTTTGCTTCTTTGGATTTTGTGTAAATACGACGCCGGTACCTGAAGTTTTGCGCAGGTTGCCAAATATCATGCGTTGTACAATAACAGCAGTTCCCCACTCATCTGCTATTTCAAGATGTTCACGATAAGCAATGGCACGCTCCGATGACCACGACTCGAACACCAGGTTAATAGTAATGATCAATTGCTCAAATACATCCTCTTCAAATTTTATATTGTTGCTTTTTAGTGTTTGTTTGTACGACATGGCTACTTCGCGCATGGCGGTGGGGGTGAAGTCAATTTTTTGTTCAACTTTGTATTTGGTTTTAAACCCTTCTATTACTTCATCAAAAACATCCCTGCTTAATCCAAATGCCATGCCCCAGCTTTGTAACAGTCTGCGGTAAGAGTCCCAGGCAGACCATTCAAATTCAGGTTGTTGGCTCATGCTTTCTGCAATTTCGTCATTCAGTCCAACATTTAGGAATGTGTCCATGGCCCCTGGCATAGAAATAGCAGAGCCCGATCTTACAGAAAGAAGTAGCGGATTGTTAGCGTTTCCATATTGTTTGCCTGCACCTTTTTCTACAATGCGCAAATGCTTGCGGATTTGCTCGTGCATTTCTTTTTTTAATTCGGGATGGCCGAGTATGGCTTTATGTCGGCGGAATACTTCGGTTGTAATAACAAAACCCGGTGGGATGGGAAATTTTGCCATACGAAGTATTTTTAAATGGTAGGCTTTCGATCCTAAGAATACCTGATTGTCGACCACAGGATTGGGAACTTTTAAACGGGTAATAATTAGGTTCGAATTGTAAGACATTACCTCGTTGAGCAGTTTGGGCTCAAGGTTATCAACCATATCGCGCAGCGATTCCAATATTCTGGCAATGAAGTTGTCTAAGGGCTGCATCAAAAAAGCATCAGCAATTACCTCTCTGTAAAATTCCTCTGAAACTTTGTTTACTGTTTGAACCTTTTCTTTTTCGCTGAGTTTATTGTCTGGGTCAAGCAGTTGCGGAATAACAACCCGCAATGGAATTTCATAAGTCTTTAAAAAGTATTTAACGATTGTCCGTTTGACGTCTTCAGCAATAAATTGAAAAATATTAATGTATTGCTCGATCGAGAAACTTTGTGAGCGTAAGCTGTATTTCAGCATCAACAGGTTGGCATTGAAACTCTGGCTGGTAATTCCATCCAGTTCAAGGCCTTCCCTGAAATAATCCAGGATAAAATAAATATTGTTTAGCGTTTTGGCCGAAATGTAATTTAAGTTGATTTGTGCCACCACTTTTTCCATCAAACGGGTAGCTACATTTTCGAGGCGGAAAGTCAGTCCAAGAGCTTCAAATTTAGGCTCGCGGTAAACTCCGTACATCGATGGGATACCAATAGCAATATGCCGTTTGTGGTAAATATTTTCCCAACTTTGGCTGGGTTTAGGATTGAAAATGATGGCCTTCAATTTGTTCATGAAGGAGTAGATTAGTTTTAGCGAGTTTTCAGTGTCTTCTTTTTCGAGCGCAGTTCTTAAATTATTGATTTCATCTTCTTTGATAAAGGAAAACCGTTTTAGTAAATCTGTAATGTCAACCGTGTCGAAAGAGTACTTTTCTTTTAAAAAAGCATACAGTTTTCGGATGTCCCTTAGCCGTTCAGCATCACGGACATTGAATTTCGTTAATCGGTTCAGAAGCTGTTCGAAGTGGCTTTCATCCAATGCCAACAACTCATCGGGAAGGGAATCATTCAGTTCGCATAGCTCGTTAACCATGCCGTGAATAGGGGCAAACCACTCACTTTTTTTGTCGATGGATTGGTAAACATTTTCAGGAAGAGATTCTTTTAGCGCTTTCAATTTACCGTCCTGCCAAAACTGGAAAATTCTTCGCGTTAATTCAATCAGGGTGTTGTTACTTTCGGTATGGACCTGCTTGCGCAGAAAATGAATAAGCATGTCTTTTCGCTGCGAAATCTCGTCCATAGTAGTGGTTACTTTCCTGATTTCACCTTCCGCACCAATTTCGTTAAAGTAAACTGGAAAAATCCGGGTAAGCTGTTTTACCTTTTTGTAATGTGGTGTAATATTTGAATTGAGAATCTTTGTAATCTCCCGTTGGAAAAGGTCGGTATCGCTTATAAAAATACCACCCAATTGCAGATTGACGATCAAGGTTGACAGGAGCCGCTCCATATTCGAATGTGAATATTCAATCAGTTCAAGCCAAACTCTGATATTTTTGATATGATTTTCGTTTACTGACAATTGCCAGTCTTTGTTTACAAAAACAACACCGGGTGTTTCAAATCCGAAGTCAATTAACTTGTTTTCAAAGTAATTGAGAAGGCCATTTTCATTCGTGTCTAAATCAATTGACTTTTTACCCAGTGTAAGCAGCATGTCAAGTACCGAAGACGTATGCGATGTCCGTAAAACAGTAACAAACTCAAATATTTGAGCGATAAAAGGACGGATTTTATCAGGCTCAATTTCGTCGATGGTTTGGCTGAGAATTTTATTTAACTTCCAGATAAGCCGCTCTTTATGTGTAGTTATTCCCGCTAACTGAAGCAAATAAAAAATGAAATGAAACTTTTCGGTAAAACTTGTAAACAAGTCAACAGCATCGGCAAAACGCTCAGCAATCTGATCGTAATCAGGTATTTTGTCTATTAGCATATCCCAGCAATCAGCCTGTTTTAGTTGTTTGCGAAGCTGGTTGAACCAAGGACTGCCAATGTGATTTTTTACGATGTTTTGCTCGCTGCTAAGGATGTCTTTTTGTTTATCAAGCCATTTTTCAACTGCAGAACTGCTTTCCCAAAAATTGATATTTTCATTATAAATGGAATGAGTGAGCGTGAAGGCTTGCCGACTAAATTGGTGGCTGCAATCATTGTCAATAAGATAACGTCCGAAATATTTGGATGCCATGATAAAACTGTGTGGATGTGCTTTCAAACCCATTTGCATTGTTTCAAGGCAATACGAAAATGTTGGTCCGAAATCTACCGATTCGTCACTTAGTTTTTTATTAAATTCAAGCAGCGTTCTTATAACCATTATCTGGAGTTCGTTACGTTTGCTGTTGAGCAAAAGGCCGCGCAATAATTTCAAGGGGACCGTAAATACCTTATTTGGATTACTCAGCCCGATGTAAAACCAATAATCGGTTAGTAAAATACTTCTGAGTTCTTCGGCCACAAATTTCCTGTTACTGAAAGGGTGCTGGTATTCGACTATGCAATCGTTTGCACGTTTATGAATTCCGAAGTACTTTTTTGACAAATTTATAAACGACTGAAAATCAGGCGGTATTTTTATATCTTTATATCTGGTCTCGGCCAGATTGGCTTCGAGGGCTTTTGATTTGAGTTTTTCTTTCATGGACAGGTTTTACACATTCAGTTGAGAAAAAATTATAATTACTTTTGCGTGCATTCAAAAAATACTTCCTGAACAAAGATAATAGCTTTGGAAGAAACAAAATTAAAATTTAATATTATGACAAAGATTAAAATTGGAATTAACGGATTTGGAAGAATAGGACGCAATGTTTTTAAGATTGCTTTAGAAAGAAATAAGCTCGAGGTTGTAGGAATTAATGACCTTACGGACACCAAGACACTGGCACATTTGCTAAAATACGATTCGACACAAGGTAAATTTAATGGAACCATTTCGCATAACAATACCAGCTTGATAGTGAACGGAAAAGAAATTCCGGTAACATCGGAGCGTTCACCAATTGAAATTAACTGGCGCGATACACCGGATATTGTCGTTGAAGCTACTGGAATTTTCCGTCAGAAGGAAAGCAACAAAGGTGGTTATGGAGACCATTTGAAAAACGGCGCGAAGAAAGTAATCCTTACCGTCCCGTCAAAAGATGAAATTGACCGGATGATTGTACTGGGTGTAAACGACAACGAATTGCAAGACGAAGATCAATGTGTTTCAAATGCTTCATGTACGACCAATTGCCTGGCACCGGTTGCTAAGGTTCTGAATGACCGTTTTGGTATTGAAAGTGGATTGATGACCACCATCCATGCATACACCAACGACCAGGCGATTCTTGATGCACCGCATTCTGATTTGCGCAGGGCACGTTCTGCAGCAGTTTCACAAATCCCGACAACAACTGGTGCTGCAAAAGCAGTAGGAAAAGTAATTCCTGATTTGAATGGAAAATTGGACGGAATGGCAATTCGTATCCCTACACCAACAGGCTCGCTGGTTGATTTGGTAGTTAACCTGAAAACAGAAGCTACAAAGGCTGAAATTAATGCAGCCATGAAAGAAGCTGCCGAAGGCCCAATGAAAGGTATTCTGGAATATACTGAAGACCCAATTGTTTCGGTCGATATTATCCACAATCCCCACTCTTCTATTTTTGATGCTGAGAGCACGATGGTTTTGGGAAAAACTGTAAAAGTACTTTCATGGTACGACAACGAATGGGGATATTCGGCCCGTGTTGTTGATTTGGCAGAACGGTTTAATTTCTAGGATCAGGCGAAGATAGTTTTGAAGGAGGTTGTTTTTTTCAGCCTCCTTTTTTTTTGTGATAGATGGTCACGTTTTTAGTTTGGGAAAAACCGTATTTTTACATTGGATAACTGCAATTGCGGTTATTTATGCGTTGTGTGTCATACGAAAAAACGAATGAACAAAGAATCGATAGACAGAATGAAACAAGCAAAACGACTGTTGTTAAATCACTGGCTGACTCTTGACTACTTTTCATTGTGCTCTTTATTTTTAATATGATTGTCAATATTTAATTTCACTTAGACACTTATTTATATAAACAACAAAAAGTATGAAAAAAAACATAGATAAACCATCACCAGAAGCGAAAGCGCTTTCTCTTTTTTTAATGGCCTATAAAACGATAAAACCAATTTATAAAGAAAAATCTAAACGTATTAATAGGCTGTGGGATCTTGTAAAAAATAATGAATTAAGCAAGAGTGACTACATGGAAGAGGTGCAAAATATGTTAACATCATATGGTGGTTATTCAGAAGTTGTCGAGAAAACAGTTAGGTTTTACATTGAAAAAACTGGCGAATGGAAATTACAGGGTGATGACAAATATAGCCTAGACGCCAAGAAAATTGCTGATAAAATATTGGATAAATAGGTGTCCTTATTTCCAACTTAACCAAGTTACAGAATAAATCTCTTCATGTGATTTTTATTAATCAGGTACGCGAAAGCATTCCCCTGCCAGCTCATCATTGGTTTAAGTCTGTAACTTAAACATGCTGGTAATGTACTGAAAAATGGTTGGTGACTTATAGAAAAACAATCATTATATTGGCACTGTTAATCTGAAGAGGAATCAAGCTCTGGTGGAGATCAACTTGACAGCAATAGGATTAACGCATA
>QMPA01000073.1 GCA_003650365.1 Bacteroidota bacterium
TATTTTTATTCTGCCATCCGATCCTGATAAAGAAGGCGCAGCTAACGAAGCTGTTTATTTTGAAATTGCAGAAAAAATACTGGCAACTGTGAAAATACCGGTTTCCCTTAAAATCAGTTACTACTTTTCGGGGCTGGCAAGGATGATTACCAAACTTTCCTGGACAGGAATTAAGGGAATTGTTTTATTCAATAGGTTCTTTTCCCCTGATTTCGATATCGAAAATATGGAAGTCAAATCGTCTTTTGTTTTCAGTTCACCGGCCGATCTTTCTATTTCATTGCGCTGGGTCGCCATGATGTCAACGCATGTAAAATGTGATCTTGCAGCTTCTACAGGCGTACATGACGGCAGTGCATTGATTAAGCAATTGCTGGCCGGAGCCAAAGCTGTACAAATTGCATCGGTACTTTATAAAAAAGGTTTTAAAGAAATCGGGTCGATGCTTGAGGTTTTAGAAGAATGGATGGAGCGTAAAAATTTTACTGCTCTTGAACAGTTCTCAGGAAAGATGAGCCTCGATGAAGCCCAAAACCCGGCAGCCTTTGAACGTGTTCAGTTTATGAAGCATTTTTCAGGCATTGAGTAGCTTCTGATTGAAATTCTTTTTAAACAAATGGATTCATAAAAAACCATTTGGAAAGTTTCCCTATTTTAGTCCCAAATTTCAAGCATGCAAAAATACCGGGCTATTCTACGAATATTCATCCTACTATTAATTATTCAATTTACTGTAAGGGCTCAAGCTCAACTAATGAATCATTATTGGGCGCAAAGTTATAATTCCATCTCTTCATTGCTTTCGGGTGCAGTTGTTGCAGGCGATGCCGGACCAAGTTCCATTTATTACAATCCTGCCAACATCAGCGAATTAACACATGGAACCAATTTGAGTGTGGCAGCCAGTTTTCTTACACTGAACTACTATTCTTTTAACAATGCCCTCGGCGATGGAATAGATTTGTCAACTACGAACTTTTATGTTCAACCCCAATTTTTTTCTATGTCCTTTAACTCTCCTGACAATAAAATAAGTTTTGAAATTGCAACATTTACAAGAATTCGTGAGCGTTTAAGCATGACTTATGGTAACTCGGAATATGATAATTTTACGGAAATCAATACAATAACCGAGAGGCACACAACAGCTTATCATTCCAGAAATGACTACGACGACAGCTGGCTGGGAATCGGAGGGGCTTATTCGGTTACAGATGATTTTTCGGTTGGGCTAAGCCTTTTGTTTTCATCATCTACATTGAATTATTATTTTGACCTTTCTGCTATGCTTAACTCTTTTGCTGACAGTATTGGTGATATTCCGCCAGATGCGTCAAATATCTTTGCGGAAAATGCCTATATGGAAAACGTAAAATTTACAAATATCAGGTTTGTTAGTAAAATTGGACTTTCCTATAAAAAAGGAAACTGGTCGTTTGGACTGAATTTTACAACACCAGCATTAAATATTTTTACAACAGGAAAAAGTGCAGAACGATTACAAAGAGAGCTATATAGTGCTGATGAGCAAACGAGTATTCGTACAAATTATTTAATCTATGACATACAGAAAGACGATGAGATCAAAGCAAATTACAAATTACCATTTTCGGTAGCACTTGGAATCATTTATGATTTGGCACAAAGGAACCAGCGTTTTTATGCAACTTTTGAATTTTTTGCAGGCCTTAAGCCTTATAAAATGATTGATGCCACAATTAATGATCAAATCACTTCCAAGCCCATTTACGATCAAATGGAGAATAAAGACTGGCTTTCATTTGCTTATGGTGCATCTCCAATATTAAATCTGGCTTTGGGTTACCAGTGGCTGATTAGAAAAGACCTATTGTTTATGATGGGGCTTCGCACAGATTTCAACAATAAAAACAATCTGGATTTAAAGGAACTGTCTTCCTACAATGTGATAAAAACTACAGATTATAACATTTATCATGCAACAGGAGGAGTCCAGTTTCATTTTAAAAAACATTTGTTGGTTGCCGGCACGCAGTTGTCTTTTGGCTACAAAGGCAATCAGGAGCAAATGGCAAATTTTAACGACAAGGAGAATCTTGATTTTGAAGCCCCTTTACCTTTATTTGGTGTAAAACAAAATGTAATGGATACGTATTATTTCTCCATCAGCGTATTCCTGGGAGCTACCCTCAATTTTGAAAAGAAAGAAAAAGCACCACAGGATTAATTTTTCTTTACTTTTGCAGCCTTCAAATTTGGCACAATAATTGATAATTATCAGAGTTATTTACAAAACTAAAAATAGAAGAAAAATGAAAAAATGGATACTGAATTTATCCCTGGTATTGGTATTCCCTTTGGGGATAGCTTTACTGGATGGCTGTTATCCACAAGACAGCATCTCCACAAGTGAAACAGATATTGTGATGACAGCTTATAACGATTCTGTTGGTTTTACTACGCTTAAAACTTATTTTATGTCCGACACTGTAATTCCTGTAAGGGATGACACAACAGATCATTCGAAAATTGACAACAATGATTTAATTATTCAAACAATTGCTGACAACATGGCCAGCTACGGTTATACCAGGGTTGATGCTTCGTATGAAGGTGTACCCGATGTTAGCGTCTCCTCAATTGCTATTGCAGTAACAACTGTAAGTGTTGGTTGGTGGTATCCTTATTACCCCGGTTGGGGATGGGGATGGGGATGGTATAAATCTTCCCGCGAAACAAATTATTATTATCCCGGTTACCCGGGCTATTATCCTCCCGGCTATTGGGGCGGTTATCCCTATTACAGTAGCTATACTACCGGAACACTTTTAACGCGAATGGCAAATCCACTTGACATAAGAATTATTGAAGGAGATACAGTGGTTCCAATTTATTGGGCTGCCGCCTTAAATGGCGTACTCAGTAGTGGCTCCGATGCTTCGAGGATAACAAGCGCAATCAACCAGGCTTTTGAACAATCTCCTGAAATCAAAACCAATTAGAAACTACCAAAAACGAAAAAGATGAAAAAAAATAAAATATTATTGACAGGCATTTTTGTGATGCTATTTGGTGTTTCTTCCTTCGCACAGGGCGGAGGTATCTGGAATTTTGACTGGAATATTGGAATCCCATTGGGAGAAACCAGCGACTTTATTAGTGAACCCTCTTTTAGAGGCTTCAACATTGAAGGACGTGGATTTGTAACCGACAACATGACTGTTGGAGGAATGGCAGGTTGGCAAACCTTTTACGAGAACTTTGGCCGGGTAACCGAGGAGTTTGGAAATACCGGTGTTATTACTGGTAACAAACGTCGGTATCTTAATGTAGTTCCACTAATGGCGACCTGGGATTATTATTTTATGCCCGGTGTAGTGATGCCCTATCTTGGCTTTGGTTTGGGAACTTACTATATCGAGTCGCGCAATATGATGGGGATTTACTATACGCAAGGAGATGCCTGGCATTTTGGGGTTGCCCCGGAAGTTGGTGTCGCCATTCCTTTTGGCGCTGGCACTGCCGGAGTTAATGTAAATGTTAAATACAATATGGCTGCCAAAACTAAAGATGAACAAGCTTATGGTTGGCTGGGTATTGGTATTGGATTCTCTTATATTTTCTAAATAGCAAATCTATTCCAAAGGATTAAAATCCGGGATGCTGAAAATTGAATTCAGTATCCCGGATTTTTTTATTTTTACAGACAATTAATTATTCATTATTACCAAAACCTATTCGTATGTTTAAATATCTATTTTCACTTTTATTAATGATTTTTATTTCATTTGGTCTGATGGCGCAAACACAATTCCAAAATCCCGGCTTTGAAGATTGGGAAGAAGTGGGACTGGGTCCAGATTTTATGGAGCCTGTAAACTGGAGCTCGATAAAAACCTCAGATAAAGATGACTTAAACACCGTTGCTCCTGTGGTTTGGGGAATTAGTGATGAAGCACATACAGGAAATCATTCTGTTCATTTACACAATGTGGGCATTTTTAATATTGTGGCTACCGGTACAATTACCAACGGAAGGGTACATGCTGATTATAACCCTGATCTGGGTTATGTCTTTACTGATTTAGACGATGGCCACTGGAATACTTCATTTACTGGCAGGCCCGACAGTGTGGTGGGCTGGTATAAAGCAAATCCGAAACCGGGCGACAACCCGGCAATCAGGATTGTTTTGCATACGGGCTACCAACAATTACCCGGTGACGAAACCAATATTGTAGCCGAAGCCATGCATAATTTGCCAGCCGAAGTTGTTACAGAGTGGACCCGCTTTTCTGCACCCTTTGTTTATGTTAACGACGATCAGCCTGAATACCTTTTGTCAATATTGTATTCCGGAAATGGTACGGAAGCCATTGCTGACAGCGAAGCCTGGTTCGATGATGTAGAAATGGTTTATACAACCGGTATCGAAGAAATCTCTGCTGAAGATTTTCATGTTTTCTTTGCCAATGGTGAACTCAATGTTAAGCTCAACGAAAGCCATCCTGAAATTTATCAACTCCGGGTTTTTAATATTCTTGGAAAACTTATATTCAGCCAACAAATTGAATCAGGAAGCAATAGCCGTATTCCTCTTTCGACACCTGCGGGCATGTATATTGTAAGCGTTAATCAATCAGGAAAAACGCTCTCTAAGAAAGTTTTTATACCTTAGTATTTGTCTCTGGCGCTAAGTTTTTCTTTCATGTACTGGCTTAAATTTCCTTTCTTTAGAAATACCATCCTGACAACAATATTTTTGTTTATTGGAATCGTTTCCAATGCGCAGCAAAATGGTATTTTCTCGGGAAGAATAACAGAAAAAGCAAGTGGAGAGTCCTTGGTTGGGGCTAATATTTATGTCAAAAAAAACATGTCCCTGGGTACGGTATCCGATTTCAATGGATACTTTTCCCTTTCTGTACCTACCGGTCAGACTATTTTTACAATTTCGTTTACCGGGATGAAAACAAAAAACATCTCACTCAATATAGTTGCCGATTCCACAATTATCTTCGACATTGCCATGGAACCCTTTAGCACGCTGTTTGAGGAAGTAGTCGTCAGGGCAGGGAAATTTGACAAACCTATTGAAAGCCAAACAGTTTCCATCGAGGTTATCCAACCCCGGATTATTGAAGCCAGAAATACGCGTTCGGTAGAAACCATACTCGACCTTACGCCAGGGGTAACCATTCTTGACGAAGAGCCTCAGATAAGGGGAGGCAGCGGGTTTACTTTTGGTGTTGGCAGCAAAGTGGCTGTTTTTATTGATGATATGCCAATTACTACTGGCGATGCGGGCAAACCCGACTGGGCACTAATTCCGGTTGAGAACATCAAGCAAATTGAGGTTGTGAAAGGTGCTTCATCAGTTCTGTCAGGCTCGGCAGCATTAAGTGGTGCAATTTATATCAGGACCAATTTTCCGGGCACGAAACCCGAAACAAAAGTCAAGGTTTATGGCGGCTTTTATACTGCTCCAAGAACACCGGCTACAAAGTGGTGGAATGGTGCAAATCTATTGGGAGGTGCCAGTTTTATGCATTCGCAACAATTGGGCGATGGTTCTACCGATTTGGTAGTGGGAGGGGTTTATATGGTTGACCAGAGTTATCTTGGTGCACCAGTACGCGATCCTTATGTTGCAAGGCCTCCTGACACAATCAGCGACAAAGACATGGCCAACAGAAGAGCCCGTTTTAATTTCAACCTCAGAAGACGATCAAAAAAAATTACAGGACTTAACTTTGGACTGAACGGCAACATCATGCATAAAAAGCAAAGCACGGTATTTGCCTGGTTAAACGATACTTCGGGATTCTACCGTGCGTATCCCGGTGCTGTGTTGCTGGCGAATAACCTCACCATGTATTTCGACCCTTATGTTAATTTTTATTCAGGCATTGGTGTCAGTCATAGTTTCACGAACCGTATTTTGTATTCGGATGTACAGGCCAACAACAACCAGAGTAACAGGGCGACAATGATTTATAACAATTACATGTTTAGAAAAACATTCACCACCATTGGTAACCTTGATTTTATTGGTGGGCTTTCAAGTCAATATACAAAATCACATTCCAATATGTACGCAGCATCCGGATCGCCAGACAATTCGATTTGGAATCTTTCAGCTTATATGGAACTGGAGAAAAAATTTGGTAATGCGGTTAATATTTCCGCAGGAATGCGCATTGAACATTTTAGGCTTAACGATTCCATCCGTGATACGAAGCCTGTTTTTCGTTTTGGCGCATCCTTGAAAATGTTGCAGGAAACCTATTTGCGCGCATCGATAGGGCAGGGCTACCGTTTCCCGACAATTACAGAACGCTATATTCGTACAACTGTTGGAAGCTTTGGCGTTTTTAACAATCCTGATTTAATTCCCGAAACAAGCTGGAATGCAGAGATTGGCGTGAAACAAGGATTTAAGTTTATGGGTTTTTATGGTTATTTTGATATCGCTTTTTTCTACCAGGAATACAGCAATACCATCGAATACCTTTTTGGATTTTGGGGAGAACCCACTGCATCTCCTACTTACGGATTTAAATTTGTAAACACCGGAAGATCAAAAGTTACAGGTCTGGATATTTCGCTGAACGGACAGGCAAAATTTGGCCACGGCTTCGAACTGAATACAATGTTTGGCTATACTTATACCATGCCTGTTGCACTTGAACCCACTTTGGTTTTTACACAAGACAATAATCCGGGTGGTGCTAACGATTTTAGTTATAATTCAACCAGTGTCGACTCCAGCAAGCAAATACTGAAATATCGTTTCCTACATTCAATTAAAATGGATATCGAATTTGTGTACCGGTCTTTCGCCTTTGGTGTTAGCCTTAAATATTATAGTAAGATTGAAAATCTGGACAAAGCTATTTTTGACTTTGAGGATGCTACGATTGCCGCGGGTCCGAGCATGCAAAATATTCTATATCGAGATTATTTCTACAATCATAACAATGGTAACACCATCGTTGACATGCGAATAAGCTACGGCTTTGCCGAACACCACAAACTGGCCATTATTTCCGACAATGTATTTAATCGTTGGTATTCGTTGCGTCCATTGAAAGCAGAACCAATGAGAAATGTAACTTTGCAGTATAGTTTGACTTTTTAACTTCTAAGCGGCTTTTTGCTGGATCTAATAGCCGCTAAGAAGTTAAAGAAGTAGCAGAACTAACGTAATAGGTAATACAATAAAATAAATCCCATGAAAAAAATAATCACCATAAGTATCTTCGCAGCCATTCTTGCATGCGCAATTCCGGCCGCTGCTCAAAAAGGCTATTCCATTCCTGATTCCCTGGATTACCGCAAGAACATAATCAAATGGAACATGACACCATTTTTATTGTGGAGTAAAAAGAACATCAACATTGGTTATGAAAGGGTTTTATCTCCTTACAGATCATTTTCGGTAAATGCCGGTTATTTTGAATTACCAGCGTTGTTTAAAGGCCTAGCAGATAGTCTGGAAATTGAGTCATCCAATAAAAAAGCCGGGTTTTCAGTTTCTGGTGACTACCGGTATTACTTCAAGAACCGCAACAAAAATATGGCGCCGGATGGACTTTACTGGGGAATTTTTGGATCCTTTTACCACTATCAGTTCGAAAATGATATTACCATAATCAACAGTGAGGCAATACAAGGAAATTTACAATTTGGTGCTAATATCAATATTTTTAATGCAGGAGTAGAACTGGGTTATCAGTTTGTTTTGTGGAAAGACCGAATGACTATCGATGTGATTTTTATGGGGCCATCTCTTTCAATGTATGCGAAAAAATTCACGCTGGGCGGAGATATTACTGTGGATGAAGAAGACGAATACCTGAAAGCAATTTATGATATTCTTTCATCAACTATTCCCGGCTTTGATCAACTTACGCAAGAGGGAAAACTGTCAACAAGTGGAGTAAACCTTAGTATGGGTTATGGTTTAAGATATATGATCCAGATTGGATTTAGGTTTTAGAGCGATTAACTTCTTAGCGGCTTTTCGATGACGCAAATTAGCCGCTTAGAAGTTATAGCAGCTCCTATATGATGTTTGCTTTTCCCAAATCTGCCGAGTAGATTTATTCTTGGTAGATTGAAAAATACTCAAACCATTATCCGATACCCTTTTACTTTTTGCGAAGTTTCAATTCTTCAAACTAATTTCTATCTTTGCGCTCTATTTTTAATTAATCCAAATAAAAATGCCGCATTATCAACGCCGTGGGAAGATTCCTCCCAAAAGACACATTGTATTTAAAAAACCTGATGGAAACCTATACGCAGAAGAAGTGGTCTCGATGGCCGGATTTTCTGATATTTATTCCATCGTTTATCACGAATATCCACCCACGCAAGTTCTGAAAATTGATGAACCATATTCGGTGGCACCTGAATTGGCAATGGAAAAAAGCTTGCAATGCCGTTCATTCAAAGGTTTTGATGTGAAACCGGAAAACGATTATCTGGAAAGCAGAAAAATTGTCCTTTTTAACGATGATGTATACCTCAGCCTTGCTGCACCAAAGTCTTCGATGAAGGATTATTTCTATAAAAATGCCCAGGCTGATGAAATGATTTTCATTCACGAAGGTGAAGGTACTTTGAAAACGGTTTACGGATTATTACCTTTTGTAAAAGGTGATCATGTTGTTGTCCCACGGGGAACGATTTATCAGCTTGAGTTTAAAGATGAAAATAACCGTTTGTTCATTACCGAATCTTTTCATCCCTTAAAATTCCCCAGCCGTTATATGAACAATTCGGGACAATTGCTGGAGCATTCACCATTCCACGAGCGTGACATTAAAGTTCCTGAAGAGTTGGTAGCTCATGATGATAAAGGTGATTTTCTGGTGAAGATTAAAAATGATGATTTGATTTACCCTTATCATTACGCTACACATCCATTTGATGCCGTGGGTTGGGATGGGCATGTATATCCTTTTTCCTTGTCGATTTATGATTTCGAACCCATCACAGGCCGAATTCACCAACCACCTCCAATTCACCAGACTTTTGAGACACCTGCAATGGTTACTTGTGCCTTTGTCCCACGACTTTACGATTACCATCCCGAAGCCATTCCTGCACCCTATCATCACAGCAATGTAGATGCTGATGAAGTGTTATATTATGTAGATGGTGATTTCATGAGCCGTAACAACATTGGCCGTGGTCAGATTACGCTTCATCCCATAGGACTCACCCATGGTCCACATCCTGGTGCTATCGAAAGAAGCGTTGGAAAAAAAGAGACCAAAGAATTTGCCGTAATGGTAGATACTTTCAAACCCTTGAAAATGACCAAAGCGGCTATGCAGATTGAAGACCCGGATTATTATAAAAGCTGGATTCTTTGAGTTAACGTAATAATATTCTATAATTCATCAGTTACCCTGACCTTCAGGTTGGGGTTTAAACAAAAACAAAATGGAAAAAACCAAATCACTACCCATCAACGGAACAGACTATATTGAATTTTATGTTGGCAATGCCAAGCAGGCCGCCCACTTCTACCAATCAGCTTTTGGCTTTCAGCCCTTGGCTTATGCCGGGCTCGAAACTGGCCTTAAGGATAGAACTTCCTATGTGCTTAAACAGGATAAAATTATTTTAGTACTAACTGCAGCACTTACTCCGGAGTCAACGGTAGCCGAGCATCAAAGACTGCATGGTGATGGTGTTAAAGTAATTGCACTCAATGTTGATGATGCCAAAGAATCCTTCGAAACAACAATAAAAAAAGGGGCGAAAGCTTATATGGAGCCTAAAACCCTTTCGGATGATAATGGTGAAGTTGTTTTATCCGGAATTCATACCTACGGCGAAACGGTCCACATTTTTGTTGAGCGGAAAAATTACAACGGTGTTTTCATGCCCGGCTTTGTAAAATGGGAGCCCGAATACCAGCCTGAAGATGCAGGACTGATGTATGTTGATCATATTGTTGGAAATGTGGGTTGGAACGAAATGGATACCATTGCCGGCTTTTACAAAGATGTTTTCGGTTTTGATCAACTCATTTCGTTTGACGATAAAGATATTTCTACAGAATACACTGCCCTGAAAAGTAAGGTAATGGCCAACGACAATATGTGGATTAAATTCCCCATAAACGAACCGGCCAAAGGAAAGAAAAAATCACAGGTGGAAGAATACCTTGATTTTTATGGAGGTCCCGGACCTCAACATCTCGCCCTAGCAACAGATGACATTGTAAAAACAATTGATGCATTGCGTTCGAGGGGAGTAGACTTTCTTCACGTTCCTGAAACCTATTACGATACGGTAACTGAACGCGTTGGTGAAATTGATGAAGACCTTGAAGTACTAAAGAAACACAGTATTTTGATTGACCGTGACGATGAAGGATATTTGTTACAACTTTTTACAAAACCTGTAGAAGTCCGTCCTACTTTCTTCTTCGAAATCATCCAGCGAAAAGGAGCAAAATCTTTTGGTAAAGGCAATTTCCAGGCATTGTTCGAGTCCATCGAGTTGGAGCAGGAAAGTCGCGGAACATTGTAGAAAAGGACCTTCCAGCGTACGTATCCCGATAGCTATCGGGACCTGGAAGCGTCTGATAATAAAAGGAGAATTCAATTTCAAACAATCATAATTAAAATGATAAAAGCCAACAACCCTTCCCTAAAATCATGGATCCCTGTTCCAGCCAACAGCGATTTCCCCATTCAGAATATCCCTTTTGGAATTGTTAAACCAAAGGGGAAAGCACCCCGCCCGGCAACAAGGGTAGGGGATACCGTAATCGATTTGTCCATACTTTCTGATAATGGCTTTTTTGACGAATTGGAAATCGACAATTACGGTGTGTTTTATGCACCCGTTTTGAATGATTTTATTGCCCTGGGAAAACCAATTACCAATGCGGTTAGGCAGCGGCTTTCTGATTTGTTTAATACTGACAATCAGGAATTACAAACCAATAAAGAGGTAAGAAAGCTGGCCTTGCTTTCAGTTGATGATGTGGAGATGATGATGCCGGTGGAAGTGGGTGATTATACCGATTTTTATTCCAGTATCGAACATGCCACCAATATCGGGACGATGATTCGTGATCCGGAAAACGCATTGGCTCCCAACTGGAAACATCTGCCGGTTGGTTACCATGGCAGGGCATCTTCCATTGTTGTTTCTGGTACAAATATTCATCGCCCGAAAGGGCAAATGAAACCTGCCGCTGCAAATGAGCCGGTATTTGGTCCGAGCCGTCTTTTTGACTTTGAGTTGGAAATGGCTTTTATCACAGGAAAGCAAACTGATCTTGGAGAAAGTGTAAGTACTGAGAACGCAGAGGAATATATTTTTGGATTGGCTTTGTTCAACGACCTTTCAGCCCGTGATATTCAAACATGGGAATATGCACCATTGGGACCTTTTTTGGGAAAGAACTTTGGCTCGGTGGTTTCCCCATGGATCGTAACAATTGAAGCTCTTGAACGCTTTAGGGTAGCCGGTCCGGTACAAAAACCGAAAGTGCTTCCTTACCTGCAATACAATGGAAAAAGAAACTTTAACATTCAACTCGAAGTACTTATTCAGCCCGAAGGCGGTGAAGAAACAAGCGTTTGTAATTCCAATTATAAATATCTCTATTGGAACATCGACCAGCACCTGGCACACCAAACAGTGAACGGTTGCAACATTAATGTTGGCGATATGTACGCTTCGGGAACTATTTCAGGACCAACGCCTGATTCTTACGGTTCCATGATGGAACTGAGCTGGCGTGGTACAAAACCTATCCAATTGAATGATGGTTCTGAAAGGAAATTCATGAATGACAATGATACCATCATCATGCGCGGACATTCAGAAAAAGAGGGTGTCAGGATTGGTTTTGGAGAAGTTGTGACGAAGGTGTTGCCGGCAACTGAATAGCTTTACTCGCTTTTTATTTTCCTGAAATTTTTGCTTCTTTGGAAGTTTCCATTCCCCTCCTTGGAGGGGCTAGGGGTGGGTCAAGAAAAGGATTTCATTTTTCTAAATTAGTTGTGTTTCTGGGAAAGAAACTACTATTAATTATCAAAAAAACAGTTAGGCATGAAAGAAATTAATCCTGAAACATACGGAAATCCACAACTTTTCAAACTCTTGCTTGAAGGAGTTGCACCCAGGCCAATCGCTTTTGCAAGTACAATCGACAAGGATGGTAATCCAAATCTTTCTCCTTTCAGCTTTTATAATGCCTTTGGTGTTAATCCCACAACACTCATTTTTTCGCCTTCAAGGCGAGGACGTGATAATACCACCAAGCATACACTTGATAATTTGAGGGAAGTACCGGAAGTTGTCCTGAACGCAGTTAGCTATTCGATGGTACACCAGATGAGTTTGTCCAGTACTGAATATGCAAAAGGTGTGAATGAGTTTGAAAAAGCAGGTTTTACAGCAATTGAATCGGTTAAAGTAAAGCCGTTCCGGGTGAAAGAATCGCCCCTGCAATTTGAGTGCAAGGTGAGGGAAATCATTGAAATCAGTGGAAAACCTGGTTCCGGTAATCTTGTTGTTTGTGAAATATTGTGCATCCATCTCGACGAGAATATACTTGACGTCAAGGGAGGCATCGATCCTGATAAAATTGATTTGGTTGGCAGAATGGGCGGCGATTATTATGTAAGAACTTCTGGTGATGCTAAATTCACTATTCCAAAGCCATTAACAACTTTGGGTATTGGAGTGGATGGCCTTCCCGAATCAATCCGTTTAAGTGAGTACCTCACTGGAAATGAGCTCGGGCAATTGGGAAATATTGAGCAATTGCCAGGTTCGGACGAAATTCAGGGTCTAAAAGAAAACAAAAAATTAATAAAGTTGGCATCCAACACCTTAGCATTACATAGTTACGCCAAATCATTAATTAAAACAGGGGATGTTTATCAGGCACTCCAAGTTTTAATGATGACTGAATATTGACAGGCATTTCTTTTGTTAATTATTCGTTAAAATATTTCTAATCACAAAAAGCATTGTCAAAATTCGTTTCTTTGTAGAAAGGTGATAAAATTCTATTGGTGAGACTAAAAATCATTCTGTTAACAGCCTCAATATTTATTTTAACCGGCCTCAAAGCAAACACAATTTCCGACAGTCTGGAGTATCGTTTATCAATGGTAAACGATACGGCCAAAATTAAGATGCTCTGCGATCTTTGTTGGGAATATCGGGTTCGTTCGGCCGATAGTGCTATTCTATTTGGAAACAGGGCGTTGCAACTGGCCGAAGAGATTAATTATCCAAAAGGGAAGGCACAATCATACAACGATCTAGGTATTGTTTACATCAGCCGTGGCGATTTTCCGCAGGCGCTTGATTATTTTAATCAGTCGATGGAAATACGCATGCAGCTTGGCGATACAGCCGGAATGGCTTCGCTATTCAATAAAATCGGTATCGTCCACCAAAAACAGGGCAACTTAAAACTAGCATTGGAAAATCAACTCAATGCCCTCAGGATTTACGAATACCTTCAACAAGACTTGTGGATTGGCTACTGCCTCAACAATATTGCCATCGTCCACCAAAATATTGGGAACCTCGATAAGTCGCTCGATTATCATTTAAGGGCACTAGGGTATAGGATAAAGATGAATGATGTTTATGGTGAAGGCGGCTCTTATGGCAATATTGGTAATGTGTATTTTAAAATGGGTGATACA
>QMPA01000074.1 GCA_003650365.1 Bacteroidota bacterium
CAAAAAAATTCAATAAAATTGACTCCCGTTTAATCTTCTGTCTCCCCTAAAGAAAACTTCCAACTAACAGGGGCTTTTTGTGCTATCCTGTACTTGGTTTGGTTTCATTATGTCTATGAACGTGTCCGCTTAACGCGGACTTTCTTTAATCGTTTTCCCTGCAAAGGGACGGCAAAAGTAATACTCTTTTTTTAACTGCCAAATGTTTTTTAAGAAAAAAGATAAAATAATTCAAATTTGTTTTTTAATACCTGATTTAGTGATAGATAAAATCTAAAATAATTTGAAAATAATTTTGACAGTTATTTATTTTGTTCCCTGCCGGACATTTATGGAGCCAAAAATTATCAGTTGAATTCGCTCCGTTGAAAACAACATCAAACAACAAAAGAGGCATCCTACTGGTTTAACAAAAAAAGTAGCCACATTGACTACTTTTAAAAACTTCAAAGAAAAGCTTTGGTTTATTTAAGGAATTTGAATCCTTTACCCAAATAGGTAGCGGAGTCTCCTAATATTTCTTCGATGCGCATCAGTTGGTTGTATTTAGCAATACGATCAGATCTACTTGCTGAACCAGTTTTAATTTGCCCTGTATTTAATGCAACCGCCAAATCAGCAATAGTAACATCTTCAGTTTCGCCAGAACGGTGACTAATTACAGAAGTGTATCCTGCCCTTGTAGCCATGTCAACAGCATCTATTGTTTCGGTGAGTGTTCCAATCTGGTTTACTTTAATTAGAATAGAATTACAAACGCCCATATCGATTCCTTTCTTCAGGCGCTCAGTATTGGTTACAAATAAATCGTCGCCGACCAATTGAATTTTACTCCCCATTTTATCGGTCATCATTTTCCAACCGGCCCAGTCGTCTTCCGCCATGCCGTCCTCGATGGAGAGTATCGGATATTTCTTTGCCCAATTGTCCCAATAATCAACCATTTCGGCTGGCGTTAATTTATCACCGGTTGACCATTTTAAATGATATACATTTTCTTTTGGCAGATAAAACTCGGAGGATGCAGGATCTAATGCGATGAAAATATCTTCACCCGGTTTGTAACCTGCTTTTTCGATTGCCTTTAATATAAAGGTAATGGCTTCTTCGTTTGATTTGAGGTTGGGTGCAAATCCGCCTTCGTCTCCTACATTGGTAGAATGTCCTGCTTTTTTCAGCACTGCTTTCAGATTATGAAAAACTTCGGAGCCCATCTGAATAGCATGGCTAAAATTTTCGGCACCCACTGGCATAATTAAAAATTCCTGGAAGTCGATGCTGTTGTCGGCATGTGAGCCACCATTCAGGATGTTCATCTGAGGAATGGGCAACATTTTTGCATTTACACCCCCGATGTACCTAAATAGATATTGATTGGTCTCTTGTGCGCCGGCATGGGCAACGGCAAGGGAAACACCGAGAATGGCGTTGGCCCCTAATTTAGCTTTGTTGGGTGTTCCGTCAATTTCGATCATCCGTTTGTCGATGTCAACCTGGTCAGTCACATAAAAGCCGCGGAGTTCTTCGGCCAAAACATCATTTACATTTTGTACTGCATTAAGCACTCCTTTGCCAAGGTAGGTTCCTTTGTCGCCGTCCCTCAGTTCTACTGCTTCATGAACACCGGTAGAAGCACCGGAAGGAACTGCCGCTCTTCCAACAATACCGTTTTCAGTATAAACGTCAACTTCGATGGTCGGGTTACCTCTTGAATCGAGGATTTGTCGTGCATGGATATTTGTTATTAAACTCATTGTATTATTTTTAAAATGATTGGCGAAGATAATTAAATTTTTCGGCCGGAAAAAGCCGCAAACAAAAAAAGGACGAAAGCCGGTAGCAATCATCCTTTTCGTATTTGGTTAAAGAAGAACTTACTCTTCCTTTTTATCAGAAACATCTTTGGCTTCAGGCTCTTTCTTCTCTTCAGTTTTAACTTCTACTTTTGCTTCCTTCTTCTCAACTTTCGTTTCTTCCTTCACTTCAACTTTAACTTCTTCCGCTTTTGGTTCTTCAACTTTAGGGGCAGTTGTTTCTGCAACAGTAGTATCAGCAGCCTTCTTCTTTGTACCACCACGACGACGAGTCGTTTTCTTTTTCTTGGCACCTTTATCAGTAAGCATGTGCTCGTTGTAATCAACCAGTTCGATCATGGCCATTTCAGCGTTATCACCAAGTCGTTTTCCAAGCTTAATAACACGTGTGTATCCACCTGGACGGTCGGCAATTTTACCTGAAATTTCCCTGAACAATTCTGTTACTGCAAATTTATTTTGCAAATAGCTAAACACAACCCTTCGTGAATGTGTAGTATCCTCTTTTGCTTTTGTGAGCAAAGGCTCAACATAAACACGCAGTGCTTTGGCTTTTGCAACAGTTGTGTTTATCCTTTTATGTAAAATCAAGGAAGATGCCATATTTGACAACATCGCCTTACGATGCGAACTGGTTCTTCCAAGATGATTAAAACTCTTTCTGTGTCTCATCTCACTTAATCCTTATCTAATTTATATTTTGCTACATTCATTCCGAATTCGAGACCTTTTGAATCTACCAATTGATCTAATTCGGCAAGTGATTTTTTACCAAAGTTTCTAAACTTCAGCAAGTCGTTCCTATTGTAAGCAACCAAATCTCCAAGTGCATCAACATCGGCAGCTTTCAAACAATTCAAAGCCCTGACTGAAAGATCCATATCCACTAAACGTGTTTTTAACAACTGACGAATATGCAATGTGTTTTCATCAAACTCTTCAGTTACTGATTTTTCTTCGGTTTCTAAAGTAATTTTCTCGTCAGAAAATAACATGAAGTGATGAATCAGAATAGTAGCAGCTTCTTTCAATGCTTCTTTCGGATGAATTGAACCATCAGTAACAATATCCAACACAAGTTTCTCGTAGTCGGTTTTTTGTTCTACCCTATAGTCATCTACCTGAAATTTTACATTCTTGATAGGTGTATGAATAGAGTCGATAGCAATAGTACCAACAGGTGCATTGATGTCTTTATTTTCCTCAGCCGGAACATATCCGCGGCCTTTGGTAATTGTCAGTTCCATACTCAGCTTTACCGAAGGGTCAAGCTTGCAAATAAGCTCATCGGCATTCAATACTTGAAATACGGAGAGGAATTTATTGATGTCGCCGGCTTTAAAAACTTCCTGATCGCCAATAACGATGTTCACCTTTTCGGTTAATTCGCCTTGGATTTGTTGTTTAAAACGTACTTTTTTCAGGTTGAGCACAATTTCTGTTACATCTTCAACAACGCCTTCGATTGTTGAGAACTCATGCACAATACCGTCAATTCTAATATTGGTAATGGCAAAACCTTCAAGCGAAGAAAGTAGAATCCTTCGAAGGGCATTGCCAATGGTCATGCCGAAACCAGGTTCCAGCGGACGAAATTCAAATGAGCCATTGAATTCATTGGCTTCATTCATTATTACCTTATCGGGTTTTTGAAATGCTAAAATTGCCATGTTATTCCTTTGGTTTAAATTTTCTTAGACTTTAATTACTATTTCGAGTACAATTCAACAATCAATTGCTCTTTAATATTCTCAGGTATCTCTTCACGAGCAGGATAATTAAGAAATTTTCCATTCATTTTTTCATCGTCCCATTCTATCCATGAGTATGATTTGCGTGATGAAGCCAGTGATTCGGTAATTACAAACAGACTTTTTGATTTTTCACGAACACCAACAACATCTCCTTCGCGCAATGCATAAGACGGAATATTGACAATGCCACCATTAACCGTAATATGACGGTGTGAAACCAATTGACGTGCACCTGATCTTGTTGGGGAAATTCCCATCCTGAAAACCACATTATCTAAACGCGATTCAATAAGCTGGAGTAAGTTTTCGCCAGTAATTCCTTTTTTACGGGATGCTTTTGCAAATACATTACGGAATTGTTTTTCCAACATACCATAAGTATATTTAGCTTTTTGCTTTTCCTTTAACTGAATACCATATTCAGATTCTTTCTTTCTTCTTCTGGAGTTCCCATGTTGTCCGGGAGGAAAATTCTTCTTTTCCAGAAACTTATCGGGTCCGAAAATTGGGTCACCAAACTTTCGTGCAATTTTTGACTTTGGGCCTGTATATCTTGCCATAACTATTTAATTTGTCAATTATAATTCTGATTAATTAAACCCTTCTGCGTTTTGGGGGTCTGCAACCATTGTGTGGCATAGGTGTTACATCAACAATTTCGTTTACCTGAATGCCAGAAGAGTGCAATGTTCTGATTGCTGACTCTCTACCGTTTCCGGGACCTTTTACAAATACTTTTACTTTACGAAGACCTAAATCGTAAGCAACTTTTGCACAATCTTCGGCTGCCATTTGCGCGGCGTAAGGAGTATTTTTCTTAGAACCTCTAAATCCCATTTTTCCCGATGACGACCATGAAATTACCTCTCCAGTATCGTTAGTCAGTGAAATAATAATATTATTGAAGGAAGCTTTAACATAAGCTCTTCCAATTGGGTCAACTTTAACAACCCGTTTTTTTGTTACTCTGGTTTTTTTTGCCATCGTTTTATCAATTTACTATTTAACAGCCATCTTCTTATTCGCAACAGTCTTCTTACGGCCTTTACGCGTACGGGCGTTATTTTTAGTATGTTGCCCGCGAACAGGTAATCCAATCCGGTGTCGGATACCCCGGTAACTTCCAATGTCCATTAAGCGTTTAATGTTCATCTGGGTTTCTGAGCGAAGTTCACCTTCTACTGTAACTGTATCGGAAATAATAGTACGAATACGATTTTGTTCTTCGTCCGTCCAATCCTGCGCTTTTTTATCCCAACTAATTTCAGCTTTGGTAAGGATGGTTTGTGATTTGCTTCTACCAATACCAAAAATGTAGGTTAAAGCAATTTCTCCTCTTTTGTTATCGGGAATATCAACTCCTGCGATTCTAGCCATAACTATCTTCTTTTACTGTCTTTAATTATCCTTGACGTTGTTTAAACTTAGGATTTTTTTTGTTAATTACGAATAACCTTCCTTTCCGACGAACTAATTTGTCTTCAGGTGTTCTTTTTTTTATAGATGCTCTTGTCTTCATTATGCAATTATTTGTATCTGAATGTTATTCTTCCTTTTGATAAATCGTAGGGTGACATTTCAAGTTTTACCCTGTCGCCTGGTAATATTTTAATATAGTGCATTCTCATCTTACCAGAGATGTGTGCAATAATAACATGACCATTTTCAAGCTCAACGCGAAACATTGCATTTCCCAATGATTCTATCACTGTACCGTCTTGCTCTATTGATTGTTGTTTGGCCATGTTAACACCTATTTATTTTTTAATACTTCTTCAATATATTCAAATGTTGACAGAATGTCTGCTTTACCATTCCTCACCGCAATATCGTGTTCGAAATGCGCTGAAGGTTTTGAATCGGCAGTGCGAATCGTCCAGCCATCCTTATCTTGAAAAACCTCTTTAACACCAAGGTTTACCATTGGTTCGATGGCAAGGCACATTCCTGATTTCAACTTTATGCCGGATCCTCTTCTACCGTAGTTTGGCACTTCTGGTTTTTCGTGTAAATTTCTTCCTACTCCGTGCCCAACCAAATCGCGAACAACTGAATAACCAAAACTTTCAACATGCCTTTGAACTGCGCTTCCAATATCGCCAACCCTTTTTCCTGCAACAGCCTGTTCAATGGCGAGATAAAGAGACTCTTTTGTTCTTTTCAGAAGCATAAGCACTTTTTCATCCACTTCGCCAACTGCAAAAGTATAGGCCGAATCACCATAAAACTCGTTCATCAGTGTACCACAGTCAACCGAAACAATGTCTCCATCTTTCAAGACTATTTCTCCGGGTATTCCGTGCACAACAACATCGTTAACTGATATACACAATGTGGCCGGGAATCCACCGTAACCTTTAAAGCCAGGAACAGCACCATTGTCGCGGATAAAAGTTTCAGCAACCTTATCCAATTCGATGGTTGTTATACCGGGCCTGATTAATTTGGCTACTTCGGCTAAAGTTTTTCCAACAAGTAAAGAACTCTGTCTTTGTATTTCTATTTCCTCGTCTGTCTTCAGATAAATCATCCGATGAAATAAATTTACATACTAAATGATGACCTTCCTTTGATCCTGCCTGATTTGGTAAGACCATCGTAATGGCGCATCAATAAATAACTTTCAATTTGTTGCAATGTATCCAAAACTACACCAACAAGAATTAACAAGGAAGTACCCCCATAAAACTGGGCAAAGCCGCTATTTACACCAGCTATCATTGCAAATGCAGGCATAATGGCTATAAATCCAAGAAAGAATGAACCGGGTAAAGTAATTCTGGACAAAATATTATCAAGATATTCGGCTGTCTTTTTACCAGGTTTAACACCAGGAATAAAACCGCCATTTTTCTTCAAGTCGTCAGCCATCTGATTTGGATTAATCGTGATAGCTGTATAAAAATAGGTAAATAGAATAATCATCACAAAGAATGTGAAGTTATACCAAAACCCTGTGAAGTCAGAAAATGCTGCTGCAAAACCCGAAAGGCTTTCTGACTGTGCAAAACCAACCAATGTGATTGGCAGAAACATAATTGCCTGCGCAAAAATGATCGGCATTACACCTGCAGAGTTTACTTTTAAAGGTAAATACTGCCGAACGCCACCATATTGTTTGTTACCTACAATTCGCTTGGCATATTGAACGGGTACTCTTCTTGTTCCCTGCACAAGTAAGATTGTAAACAGAATAACAAACACCAGAATAACAAGTTCAACCATGAAATACACAAGGCCTCCACCTGAAGATTCCATTTTTGATGCAAATTCCTGAACCAATGACATGGGCAGGCGTGCGATAATTCCAATCATAATGATGAGGGAAATACCATTTCCAATTCCTTTGTCGGTAATTTTCTCACCCAGCCACATTACAAATAGTGTTCCTGAAATCAGGATGATGGTTGAGGAAATAAAGAAAAAGATTGGCGGGCTGGTTGATGCCGCACTAAAAGGAGTAATGGCCTGGGCCGGTACCTGCGAAACCAAATTGGCAATGTATGCCGGGGCTTGCATAGCTACAATAGCTACAGTAAGGTAACGTGTAATCTGGTTAATTTTCCTTCTACCACTTTCACCCTCGCGTTGCAAACGTTGAAAGTATGGAATGGCCATTCCCAAAAGCTGAATTACAATAGATGCAGAAATATAAGGCATGATGCCCAGTGCAAATATTGAAGCGTTGGAAAAGGCGCCTCCTGAGAACATGTTCAACAGCCCCATTAATCCATCCTGACCTTGCTGCTGCATATTGGAAAGCTGGGCAGGGTCAACACCGGGCAATGTAATGTAAGATCCTAATCGATAAATCAGAATAATACCCAAAGTGTAGAGAATCCTATTCCTGAGTTCCTCTATTTTATAGATGTTCCTTATGGTTTCGATTAACTTCTTCATTCAATCTTAAATTTTTATGGCGTTTCCACCTTGTGCTTCAATAGCTGCAATTGCTGATTTTGTAAAGGCATGAGCGGTAACTTCAAGCTTTGCTTTCAATTCGCCATCTCCAAGTATTTTTACAAGATCTCTTTTTGTTACCAGGCCATTCTCGATTAAGAGTTCCATCGTAATTTCAGAAACTTTTTTATTGTTGTCGACCAAAGCTTGCAAGGTTCCAATATTTATTGGTTTGTATTCCTTGCGGTTAATATTTTTAAAACCAAATTTTGGAAGCCGGCGATACAATGGCATCTGACCACCTTCAAAACCAATTTTACGCTTATAGCCTGAGCGTGACTGTGCACCTTTGTGACCTTTTGTGGCAGTTCCACCACGACCAGATCCTTGTCCACGTCCTATGCGCTTTTTATTTTTTACAGAACCTTCTGCAGGTGTAAGATTACTTAAATCCATTTTGTCAATTCTTTATATTTCTTCTACCTTCAACAAATGCTTCACTTTTTCAATCATTCCCAAAATTTGGGGTGTAGCTTCATGATCTTTCGGGTTATGCAATTTCTTTAAGCCAAGTGCCACAAGTGTTAACTTCTGACGTTGCGGCCTATTTATCGCGCTTCTAACCTGGGAAATTCTTACCTTCTTCATCTTTTCCAAAATTATCCGTTAAAAACAGTATCCAAATCAACACCACGAACCTGAGCAATAGTAAATGGGTCACGCAATTTCGACAATGCATCGATAGTGGCTTTTACAACAGAGTGTGGATTTGATGATCCTTTTGACTTAGCCAAAACGTCTTTTACTCCAACACTTTCAAGAACAGCACGCATGGCACCACCGGCAATTACGCCTGTTCCTGGTGCGGCTGGTTGCATATAAACGTATGCACCGCTGTATTTTCCGTACTGCTGATGTGGTAATGTACCTTTTAATACCGGAACTTTAATCAGGTGCTTTTTAGCATCGTCAATTCCTTTTGCAATGGCTGCGGTAACCTCTTTTGCTTTTCCAAGACCATAACCAACAACTCCGTTTTCGTTACCAACTACTACAATAGCTGAAAAACTGAATGTCCGGCCACCCTTGGTAACCTTTGTTACCCTTTGGATACTAACCAGTCGATCTTTAAAATCAATATCACTGGATTTAACTCTCTTTACGTTTGCGTTCGACATGATCCTTTAAAATTTTAGTCCTCCTTTGCGGGCAGCTTCAGCAAGTGATTTTACCCTACCATGATACAAGTAGCCATTTCTGTCAAATACAACAGTAGAAACACCCGCTGCTTTTGCTTTTTCGGCCACAAGACTTCCAACCTTTTCAGCTTGTTCAATCTTGTTCATTTTACTATCGTCCAGTCCTTTTTCTCTAGAAGAAGCAGATGTAATGGTTCTGCCATCCATATCGTCAATTAACTGTACATATATTTGTTTGTTACTTCTAAATATGGTCATACGTGGCCTGTTAGAAGTCCCGTTAACAGTCTTTCTGATCCTCATTTTGATCCGATTCCTGCGGTATGCTTTTTTATTTTTTACTCCCATTGTTTTCGGGTTTTTCCTGTTTACAGTATAAATTATTTCTCAGCAGCTGCTTTACCTGGTTTCTTGCGTAATACTTCGCCCTGGAACTTAATTCCTTTTCCTTTGTATGGTTCAGGTTTACGAAGTGAACGAATTTTTGCAGCCACCTGTCCGATCAATTGTTTGTCAATTGAACTTAGTTTAATCAAAGGGTTTTTTCCTCTTTCAGTAACCGTTTCTATCTTCACTTCCGTAGGAAGTTCCATAAAAATATGGTGTGAATAACCCAATGAAAGATCCAGTAGTTGTCCTTTGGCATCGGCTTTGTAACCAACACCTACTAATTCCTGAACAATATTGTATCCTTCAGACACACCTTTAACCATGTTGTTAATAAGTACACGGTAAAGGCCGTGCTTCGACTTATGGTCTTTACTTTCGGTAGCGCGGCTTACAACAATCTTCCCATCTTCAACCTTTACCGTAATGGCAGGATCAATTAATTGCTGCAATTCACCGAGTTTCCCTTTTACCTTCACCATATTTGTGTCGGTAACCGTTATCTCCACTCCATCCGGAATTGTGACCGGTAATTTTCCTATTCGTGACATCGATCTTCCTCCTATTAACTTACGTAACAAATTACTTCGCCACCAACATTTAGTTTCCTTGCCTCTTTATCGGTAATTAATCCAACCGAGGTAGAAAGAATGGCGATTCCAAGCCCGTTCAACACTCTAGGTAATTCATTCGAGTTAACGTATTTACGTAAACCAGGACGAGAAATGCGATCGAGGCTACTTAATGCAGGCATTTTTGTTACCGGATCATATTTCAACGCAATCTTGATTGTACCTTGAGCTGTATCATCTTCGAACTTATAGTTCAAAATGTATCCTTTTTCGTAAAGGATTTTAGTCATGTTCTTTTTGAGATTAGAGGCAGGTATCTCCACCATGCGGTGTTTTGCCGCGATAGCGTTTCTGACTCTAGTCAAATAATCTGCAATTGGATCAGTATTCATCTGAAATAATTTTTTTCTTATTAATTGTTACCAACTGGTTTTTTTAATTCCAGGAATTAATCCGTTCAATGCCATCTCGCGAAAATTAATACGCGATACGCCGAATTGTCTCATATAGCCTTTTGGTCTGCCCGATAATTGGCAACGGTTATGCAAACGAACCGGTGATGCATTTTTTGGCAATTTCTGAAGCCCTTCGTAATCTCCGGCTTCTTTTAAAGCAGCACGTTTGGCAGCATATTTTTCTACCATCTTTTGTCTTTTACGCTCACGCGCTTTCATTGACTCTTTTGCCATGGCTTATTGTATTTTTTTTTGATTTTTAAAAGGTAATCCGAAGGCTTTAAGTAATGCAAATCCTTCACGGTCGGTTCTGGCTGTTGTAACCAGGGTAATATCCATACCGTTTACATTGCTCACTTTATCAATATTGATTTCGGGGAAAATTAACTGCTCGATAATACCGAAAGTATAATTTCCACGTCCATCAAATCCTTTGTCGTTGATGCCTCTAAAGTCACGTACACGAGGTAGCGCAACTGAAACAAGTCTGTCAAGGAATTCGTACATTTTTTCTCCGCGAAGTGTAACACGAACTCCAATGGCGTTTCCTTTTCTTAATTTGAAGTTCGAAACATCGTGCTTAGAAATAGTTGGTACTGCTTTTTGACCTGTAATAGATGTCATTTCGGCAACGCCGAGATCAATCAATTTTTTATCGGTAAGTGCAGCACTAATTCCCTGGTTAATTGATATTTTAGTCAACCTCGGAACCTGCATTACGGTTTTGTAATCCAGTTCTTTTACCAGTGCAGGAACAATTTCCTCCAGGTACTTTTTTCTTAATCTGGGTGTCTTTTCCATTACTTAATCACCTCCCCTGTTTTTTTTGAATAACGAACTGATTTACCAGTTTTATCTTCTTTCTTTCTACCAATTCTAGTCGCTTTACCTGCCTTATCAGTCACCATAAGATTCGACACATGAACAGCAGCTTCTTGTTTAACAATGCCTCCTTTAGGATCGTTGGCATTGGGTTTGGTATGCTTTGAAATCATATTCACACCTTCAACAATTGCTCTACTCTTTTCCTGGTCGACAATCAAAACACGGCCTGATTGTCCTTTGCTATTTCCGGCAATCACTACTACGTTATCACCTTTTTTTATATGCAACTTAGCCATCTCTCTTTTATATTAAAGCACCTCGGGTGCGAGTGAAACAATTTTCATATACTGTTTATCGCGTAACTCGCGCGCAACAGGCCCAAAAATACGGGTTCCCATCATTTCGCCGGTCGCGTTTAACATCACAACAGCATTGTCGTCGAAACGAATATAAGATCCATCATTTCTTCTGACTTCTTTCCTGGTTCTCACCACGACTGCTTTAGCCACTGCACCTTTTTTTATGTTGCCTGAAGGCACTGCACTTTTTACAGCCACTACAATTTCATCACCGATTGAGGCGTAACGTCTTTTTGTTCCACCAAGCACCCTGATGCAAAGTACTTCTTTGGCGCCGCTATTATCGGCTACTGCGAGCCTTGATTCTTGTTGTATCATCGTTATTTTGCCCTTTCAATGATTTCTACTAATCTCCAATTCTTGTTCTTGCTCAATGGCCTTGTTTCCATTATGCGAACAGTATCTCCAATATTACACTCATTTTTTTCATCGTGTGCAATAAATTTATTGGATTTCTTAATGAATTTTCCATAAACAGCATGTCTCATCCGACGCTCGATTTGAACAATAATGGACTTATCCATCTTATCACTGACAACCAGTCCTGTTCTTTCTTTCCTTAGGTTTCTTTTTTCCATGGTACTGCTTACTTATTGTTTTCGTTCTCAATCGCTCTTTTCCGCAACTCGGTCTCCAGCCTAGCAATTGTTTTTTTATTATCGCTGATTTGATGTGGGTTTTCGAGTGGTGAAACAGCGTGATTCATTCTCAGTTTAGTGAGGTGTTTTCTTTCCTCTTCAAGCCTGTCTGCAATATCAGCTGTACTCAACTCTTTTATAACTTCCTGTTTCATCTTCTAAACAATTTCTTCTGTATAATCTCTTCTAACAACAAACCTGGTTTTAACAGGTAACTTTTGGGCTGCAAGCCTCATGGCTTCTTTGGCAACTGCCAATGGTACGCCTTCTGCCTCGAACATAATACGACCCGGTGTAACACGTGCCACAAAATATTCAGGGGCACCTTTACCTTTACCCATACGTACTTCGGCGGGTTTTTTGGTTACTGGTTTATCAGGGAATATCCTGATCCAAAGCTGCCCTTCACGTTTCATATAACGGGTAACAGCCTGACGGGCAGCCTCAATTTGGCGACCGGTAATCCATGCTTCCTGCATTGTTTTTATTCCGAACGATCCAAAAGCCAACTGATGACCGCGACTGGCATTGCCTTTCATCCGGCCTTTCTGCTGTTTTCTGAATTTAGTTTTCTTGGGTTGTAACATGCCTATTCTTATTAAAATATTTTACGATTTAAGCTTCTCAGCTTATCTTCTCCTTCTTTGTCTACCACCGCCACCTTTGGGGCCTGAGTGCCTTTGACTTGGCTTCTTACTGACTGCTGCGGTAAAAAGCTCGGGGCGACCGTAAATCTCGCCTTTAAAAATCCAAACTTTAATGCCAATTCGGCCATAAGTTGTGTGGGCTTCTACCAACGAATAATCAATATCAGCACGAATTGTGTGCAAAGGAATACGACCTTCCTTATAGATTTCGCTACGGGCCATCTCTGCTCCACCCAATCTGCCGGATATTTGTACTTTAATACCTTCGGCACCAAGGCGGATAGTCGATGCGATAGATGTTTTGATCGCACGGCGAAATGAAATTCTACCCTCAATCTGCTTAGCAATATTACCTGCAACCAGCTTAGCATCCAACTCAGGCCTTCTGATTTCACTAATATTAATTTGCACTTCGTTTCCGGTCAATTTTTTAAGCTCTTCTTTTAGCTTATCAACTTCTTGTCCGCCTTTGCCAATAATAATACCAGGGCGGGCAGTGTTAATTGTAACCGTTACCAGTTTCAAAGTGCGCTCAATCATTATTCTCGAAACGCCTGCTTTAACAAGACGGGCATTCAGATACTTTCTGATTTTATCGTCTTCGACCAGTTTTGCAGAGAAGTTTTTTCCTCCGTACCAGTACGAATCCCAGCCTTTGATGATTCCTAACCTGAAACCTATTGGATTAGTCTTTTGTCCCATTATTTATTATTTATTTTCGCTTGTAGCGGTTTCGTTAACTTCAACTTCTTTTTCTACGCGGTTGCCAAGTACCAATGTAACGTGGTTTGATCTTTTTCTAATTCTGTGTGCTCTTCCCTGGGGCGCAGGGCGAATTCTTTTCAGCATTCTACCGCTATCAACAGAAATTTCTTTGATATAAAGTTCGCTGTCTTCAATGCGCTGGCCTTCATTTTTCACTTCCCAGTTGGCAATAGCAGAACGCAATAATTTATAAACCCTTCCTGCTGCTTCTTTAGAGGTGTGTTGTAACATGCTCAATGCAGGTTCAACATCCATTCCTCTTACCAGGTCTGCGACTAAACGCATTTTACGTGGCGATGTAGGA
>QMPA01000075.1 GCA_003650365.1 Bacteroidota bacterium
CGGTGGCCTGCTGATTGGAACCTTGCTTACCTTGATATTCGTCCCGATGTTTGCCTACATGGCGGATGGTACGAAAAAGAAAGTGAATGTTGTTCATACAGATAATTAATAGAAAGATAAACCATTAAAATCATAAGACAATGAAAAAATCAGGAATTCAATTTATCGGTGCAATAATTTTGATGTTTGCCTTGAGCGCCACATCCATTGCACAAACAAATTTTGAAAAGGACTTCAGTGCCCTGCACAAAAAAGCAATCATGACCTGTGGCATGATCAAGCAGCCCAAACTTCACCAGCAGGCAGAAATGCTTCAAGGTTTGAAAGAATTGCATACACAATTGAAGACAGTCGAGAAAAACTACCTTGATCAACCACCGGAGGCTTATGCAAGTGACCCTTTGTGGAAATCTTATTTCGTAGAATTCAATGATGTAATTGACGCCCTGCAAAGCCGTGTTGAGAAGGGCAACTACAAAGTCGCGGCCATGAACTGTTCCCATATCTGCATGGTTTACTATAAAATCCACGCGGTCAACGTACGACTTGACCTCACCGACAAAATGTTTTTGTGGATTTCCCAGGTGACCATGACCAACAATATGGTGAACGCAGCCAATTATCCCGGTGCGGAGAAGAACCTCAAAAAAATGAGGACACTGTATAAAAACGTGATTGAAGCCAAAAAAGTGGCCAACAATCCGGAATTCGACAAACAGTTTACAACAATTGATAAACTGTACACCAACTGGTTAAAAGACCTGGAAAATCACAAATACCAGGATGCATCCGACACATTCAACACATTCAAGGCAGCCTTCGGGAAGGTCTTTGTAATGTCGTTAATGTAATAGCAGATTGCATAAAGCAAAAGCCATGAAAAAAGTAATCATTGCCATCCACGGCCTGGGCAACAAACCACCAAAGGACCAACTGCAAAAATGGGGGAGAATGGCTATTGAGGAAGGTATTGATAATCTGGGGGCAAAAGTTAAATTGTCTGAATTCGAACTGGTTTATTGGGCTGATTTGCTTTATGACAAACCGCAAACCACCACTGAAAAAGACAAGGAAAGCCCTTACTTTTTGGATGAAGTTTATACCAAAGCACCCAAAAACTACAAAGTTGAACCGCATGAAATCAGGCGAAAGTTTCAGGATTATTTTAAATCTTTGGCTTACAAGATCTTTCTGAAAAATGATTATCATTTGCGTTACGCTTTTGTTTCCCAAAAACTAATCCACAAATATTTTTACGAGATGGAAGTTTATTTTGAAGGGGACAGTGATTTTCAGTCAGACTTCAACTACCAGGTGAAACAGGAAATCATCCGGCGGTTGAGCGAAACCCTGAAAAAATACAAGAACTATAAAGTGATGCTGATTGCCCATTCCATGGGTTCAATCATTGCTTTTGACGTCTTAAGTTTTGTTGCCCAGCAGAGCCGGGTTGATACTTTGGTGACCATGGGTGCGCCATTGGGTGCACCTTTTGTGATGAGCAGGATTGCTGCCCACTCGAAAAGCACCTATGGACAAATCAAATTGCAAATACCCGAAGCGGTTCAAAAACATTGGTATAATTTTTCAGACATCCGTGACAAAATAGCACTCGATTACAAACTGTCTGATGATTTTGCGCCCAACAGTAAGGGGGTAAAGGTCGTTGACAAACTGGTGACTAATAAATATGTAATGAATGGCCTGGCCAACCCACATAAATCATTTGGCTATTTACGTACACCTGAATTTATAGAGGTGTTGAAAGCTTTTTCAGAGGGAAAGAAGGATTAACTTTTTACATCAGAATTATAACTATAAAAACTTATACCACGGGTAAAATTATTTTATAAAAATGACTTTTTTACAGATATTGTTCGTGATTTTGCGAATTACGAATATATTAAAACTCTCTCATTAAAAATGAAGGAAATATAAAATGCTTGAAGAAACTGAATCACGTTGTCCTGTTACCGATAACATCAAAACTGGGACAACCATTAATATCATTTAAAAATAAAAACTATGTTTAAATTACCAGACTGGACATTTGAGTTTCACGGCCACAGATGTCCTTTTATGCCCATCGGTTACCGCATGGGTGAATTGGCCAAGGAAAAACTGGGTGTGGGTAAATCGCACGATCACGACATGCATGTTTTTTCGGAAATGGGTATCGGCCATCCGCAGGGATGTATGCAGGACGGCATTATGGCTTCAACAGCCGCAACTTTTGGAAAAGGCCTCATCGAGAAATTGTATTATGGAAAAGTGGCGGCCACCTTTTGGTATCCTCAAAAAGGGGCGGTGAGGATTTATTTGAAAAATGAATTTGCCGACAGCCTTTCGCCCCATGAGTTTTTCAAATACCGCAAAAGAGGAGTTGAGCCTTCAGAAATTCCGGAAGAAGTACGTGCCGACATCATTGACAAAGTATTAAACGCCACTAACGAAGAACTGTTCAAAGTGACCATGCTCCCCAATTTCGATTACAAACCGGTAAAAGGCAGCTTCGCCAAAGGCAAATGTGAAGTTTGTGGTGAATATGTATTCGAAAGATATCTGAGGGTTAAGGATGGGAAAAAAGTTTGCATCCCCTGTTCAGGTTTTCATACAGATGAAATGTTTTTACCGAAAGTGAGGTAAGTAAGTTCAACTGTACATATTCCGGGACATAAATCATTGTAAATAAATTGAAATCATGTTATACACCATCGTATTTTTCATTATTGCCATTGCTTCTTTCATCTTCGCAATGCTGGGTTTGGGGGGTGGAATGGTTTATGTCCCGGTATTGAACTGGGCGGGTTTCGACATGGTCAAAGTGGCCATTCCCCTGGGCTTGCTGCTCAACGGGCTGAATACTTTGCTTGTACTTCTCCCTTTTGCCCGTAAAAAGCTGGTGGACTGGAAAGGGGGAATGGTGATGGCAGTAACCGCATTGATTGCAGCCCCGCTCGGCGCCATGACCAGCGATCAGGTTCCGGTTCAAACCCTGAAAATTTTATTTGCCATTATGGTGGTTGCGGCTGCGGTCCGGATGATCTGGTCAGCCAAAAAAGCGGAACCCGAAAATATGATGCCCCTCGGAAAAAGAAGCCTGATCGGGTTTTTTGTTGGGGCATTTGCCGGATTTGTGGGTGGTATGCTCGGTCTGGGCGGCGGGTTCATCATCGCCCCTATCCTGATGATGATGGGCTACAAAACCAAAGAAGCCGCAGCGACAACCGCTTTCGTGGTAACGTTTTCATCCTTTTCAGGTTATCTCGGGCACATGGCCTCCGGTGAAATGAATTGGTTGTTAACAGGAATCGTAGTTATCGCCGTCATCATTGGGTCACAGTTGGGAGGGCGCTACATGACACAAAAAGCCAAATCGAAACAGGTAAAAATCATTTACGCCATTGTCCTGCTGCTGATTGCTGCCAGGATGACTTACGGCGCAATTACTTACAAGCCCGAACCGGAAGAGCAAAGACAACCGATTAACGATAACAATTCACTGAATTTGCATTCACAAACCTACGACAACAAATTGCTTAAATTGGAATCATACCATTATTTTTTCTAAATCCTATGATCTGCAAATGGCGAAATATTGTAATACTGATTATTTTGCTGGCAGCTTCCCCCGGTCATGCGCAGAACAAACTGTCTCCAAAGGAAGTGGAATGGCATGCCTACACTCAGCTCAGGTTTGCCACAGATTTTGACAGCTACAACAACTTTTCGGTACGCCGCTTGAAATTCTGGCTCAAATCGGCTCCCGGTTTTCCCAAACACTGGTCGTTCAAAGCGCAGGCCATTTTTATGTCTATTCAGAAAGAGAAATTTTTTTTACAGGATGTTTATGGCGAATACCGTTGGAAAAATTCAAGTATCCGTTTCGGGCAGTTTATTCCGCAATACAGCCTGCAACGTTTTCAACCCGACTACCTGATTCCCAGTAGCGAAAGGGCAAGGGCCGTTACACTGCTCATTCCAAACGGAACAACCGGCGTAAGGGACATTGGCGTGCAATATAATTTGAAGGCAGCCAAAGATAAGCTGCAATTCAACCTGGGATTGTTCAATGGTTACGGCATTAAAGACTACCGTTTCAACAACTCGGGATATTTGCTTACACAAAATCTGTCGTACCGCATTCCGATAAAGAAAAGTTCATTAAAATTTGGTTACTCGGTGATGTATCGCAGAGCTGAAAACATCGTTTTTCATGGCATCTTACCCGATACGGTCAGTTATTCGGGAGATGATTTCCGGTTTAACTTTTATAGCATTTTTACAAGTAAAATGGTAGATGTTCAAGCCGAATACCTCCAGACGATACTGGACACCACCACGGCCAGCGGATATTATGTTTTGGCCACGGTAAAATTCAATCCGAAAAACCATGCCTATTTTGTATTTGATGAATATACAAACCAGAATGGCTTTCCTGTAAACAGTCCCTGGTACATTGCCGGATATAATTATTTATTCAAAAAATATAAAATCATGCTCAGTCTCGAAAGCGGTTTTCAAAAGGCCGGCGGGCAGTGGCAAAACAGAACAGTAATCCAATTTCAACTATTTTTTCATTAAGAATTTAGCATCACAACATATCCAAAAGAATGCTTATTGCTCGCTTTTGTCGCGGATTTGCAAAAGGATTTTTTCAAATGCTTCATCATCCTGAAAACCGTTAAAATCCTTGCTGTTTTTCATCCTTGCATATTCATCAAAACCATTGTCGGCGGCTTTTTGCAATTGCAGAATTGCCTGCTCCGCATTGCCCGTGCGGGCCAGTAAAACGGCTTTCAAAAAATATACTTCCGGGTTTTTGGGATCAACCTTTTCGTAAATCGTGAGGTATTTTTCTGCTTCTTTGAACTGGTTATTTTTCAGCGTTCCACTGGCATACATATACGATACCAGGCTCAGGTCATTCAATAGACGTTGATTGACCGGGTCATCTTGTTTTTGAATCAGCTTGTTGACTTCCTTCAACCACCATTGCAGGCTTTTTTCGGGCATGGCTGAAGCATATTGTTGTTGGCGGCTGCATTCGAGCTCCAGCGACTTTTTCTTTGCTGCCTGAAATTCAATATAAGCTGGATTTTTTCGGATGGAAACCAACTCCTTCTTGTACTTTTCCAAAGGGGTGAGCCCCTCTAGGAAAGCCAGTACTTTTTCATCAGTAGCAGCCAGTTTTTCCAAATCATTTTCCCGGGAGGCTTTTTCCCTGATACTGTCTTGTTGGGCTAAAAACACATCAATCAAATCTTTATCCTTCAAAGCGGGGTTTTGTCTCATGGCATTAAAAAACAGGAATTCAAATCCGTCCCGCATTACAGCTACAGATGGCCAGTCGTGTTTGCCTTCGTAAACCAGCAGGTAATGGGGGATGGAAGTTTGACCGAGCGCCAGGTTCAGATTTTTCATTTCCAGATAATTGAAATCCTTGTCGCCAACCATGCCGAGATAACTGAAGTTGCTGTTGTAAGCTGCACGCATTTGCGGGAAACCGACGGCACAGTCAATAACGGCGGATACTCCTTTGTTTTGAAACAAGGCCACATCAGCTGCAACCCTGGCTCCCCCCGCTCTTCAAAAAAGGAGCGGCTTTTACATTTGGTTCTACTACGAATTTAGTGGAATATTGGAAAATGCTAAAAAGAATCAATGCTAAAATGCGTAAATAAATGATTTTCACATCAATAATAGCAATCATTATCAAAATCCAATTTTTTTATTGTTAGTTATTTAAGCATTTAAGCATTATCACGCTCAGCATTAGCACAAAACTTATCCCAGATATGAGAAGTATTATTACCCACTAAAATGGTAGAAGAACCCAATAAATAGAGTGAGTGAATCGGGAATTCTTTTATGGTTTCACCTTTTGCTATTTCCATCCCGCTCTTTGGATAATTCCAATTAAGCACCATTACCCTCTTCAAAAAATTGAATGCCAACTGGAAAAAATAATCCCATAAAATCCTCAAAATGCTTACTTTTGCACATCCTAAAATCAAGGGGAAAATCACAAGCTTTTGAAACAAATTAATTAAAAAATATTATTATGGATAGTGCAAAAATAACCTGGACAAAAATTGATGAAGCACCGGCTTTAGCAACCTACTCGCTGCTTCCCATTGTAAATGCTTTTACAAATGCTGCAGGAGTTACCGTTGAAACAAGAGATATTTCGCTTGCTGCGAGAATCATGTCAACTTTTCCTGAATTTCTTACAGATGAGCAGAGAGTAGCCGATGAATTGGCGTTTCTTGGAAAACTGGTAAAAAAACCGGAAGCCAATATCATTAAGCTTCCCAATATTAGCGCTTCCATTCCGCAATTAAAGGCAGCCATTGCCGAGTTGCGTGAGAAAGCTTACAATTTGCCTGACTATCCCGAAGAACCAAAAAATACCGAAGAGGAAGCCATCAAAACAAGATATGCCAAATGCTTGGGCAGTGCAGTGAACCCTGTTCTCCGCGAGGGAAATTCAGACCGCCGTGTAGCTCCTTCGGTAAAGGCTTTTGCCCAAAAGCACCCCAAGAAATTAGGCGCTTGGACAAGCGATTCCAAAACCCACGTTGCTCACATGCAATCGGGAGATTTTTATGGCAATGAGCAATCGGTAGTGATGGACAAGGACGATACGGTTCGTTATGAGTTTGTTGATGAAGAAGGAAACGTGAGCATTCTTAAAGATGACCTTTCTTTATTAAAAGGTGAAGTCCTCGACGGTACATATATGAGTGCAACCGCTTTACGTGAATTCATTCAGGAACAAATTGACGATGCCAAAGCCAACAGCACACTTTTCTCAGTTCATCTGAAAGCCACGATGATGAAAGTTTCCGATCCCATCATTTTCGGAAATTTTGTATCCGTCTTCTTTAAGGATGTGTTCGAAAAACATGCTGCTATCTTTGCCAAATTAGGTATCAATCCTGATTTGGGACTTGGTGATTTGTATAAGAAGATAGCTGCGCTTGATGAGGCAAAACGCAATGAAATTGAAGCTGACATTCAGGCTGTTTATACCAAAAATCCATCACTCGCAATGGTCGATTCGGATAAAGGCATCACCAACCTGCATGCAAGCAACGACATCATTATTGACGCTTCCATGCCAGTTGTTATTCGCGACAGCGGAAAAATGTGGAATGCCGATGGCCAACTTCAGGATACCAAAGCCATTATCCCCGATAGATGTTACTCCACACCTTATCAGCAGGTTATTGATTTTTGTAAAGAGAATGGCGCCTTCAATGCAGCAAGCATGGGAAATGTTGCCAATGTAGGTTTGATGGCGCAAAAAGCTGAAGAATATGGTTCTCACGATAAAACATTTAAGGCAATCGGTAACGGAAGCATACGAATTGTAAACAGTGCAGGTACTGTTTTGATGGAGCACCAGGTGGGGAAAGACGATATTTACCGCTCTTGCCAAACCAAAGACATTCCTGTAAGGGATTGGGTGAAACTGGCTGTTAGCAGAGCACGTGCGACAGGAAATCCTACTATTTTCTGGTTAGACGAAAACCGTGCCCACGATGCAGAAATAATTAAATTGGTAAATGTTTATTTAAAAGACCATGATACCAAAGGTCTTGATATACAAATAATGTCTCCTGACGAAGCAATGAAGTTTACGCTGACCCGGTCAAAAGCAGGAAAAAACACTATATCGGTAACAGGTAATGCATTACGGGATTATCTAACGGATTTATTCCCCATTCTTGAATTGGGCACCAGTGCTAAAATGCTGTCAATTGTTCCTTTGTTAGCCGGTGGTGGATTATTTGAAACCGGTGCAGGTGGATCTGCTCCTAAGCACGTTCAGCAATTTAATGCTGAAGGCCATTTGCGTTGGGACTCTTTGGGAGAGTTTCTTGCTTTAACGGTTTCTTTGGAACACCTCGCCAATAAATTTAGCAACAAACGCGCACAACTTTTATCGACAACCCTCGATAAAGCCATCGCCAAACACCTTGACAACAACCGGGGCCCCTCGCGCAAAGCCGGTGAAATCGACAACCGTGGCAGCCAAATGTTCCTTGCACAGTATTGGGCTGAAGCTTTGGCCGAACAAAATGAGGATGCAGAATTGAAAGCCAAATTTGCAGAAGTTGCCGCGCAATTAAAAAACAACGAGACAAAAATCCTTGAAGAAATTGCTGCTGCCGAAGGCAAAGCTACAGACATTGGTGGTTACTTTATGCCCAACGATGACCTGGCTACAAAAGCCATGCGCCCCAGTGCAACGATGAATGCAATTATTGATGGAATTTAACCACCAATAGACCCGCCGGGTTGGAACTAACACTAGCGCGCGAATGTTTCGCGTGCATTAACACATTTATCAATTCTGTCACGCGAAAATTCGCGCGCCAGTAGTTAGAACCCCCTGTTTCAAGCGTCCTCGCTTGAAAACAATTCTCAAGAAACTGGAAGCGGAGACGCTTGCAACAGATAGCGCACAAAAAAAGCCGCCCAAACAGGCGGCTTTTTTATTCGTCTAAATTCTCTGAATTAATCTTCTTTTGAATAATCCATCGCAGCCTGACGCTTGTAGAAATTATAACGCCATTTGGCATTTTTCATAGCTTGCTTGGCCAAATCCCTTGCTCTTTCGGGGAAGGTTTTCTTTAGCGAAACAAAGCGCACTTCGTTATTACGGAATTGCTCAAATTTAGCCCAATCCGGTTCTTTCGAATCCAAAGTAAAAGGATTTTTTCCTTCAAGTTCCAACAATGGATTGTAGCGATACATCGTCCAGTAACCGCCTTCTACAGCCAGTTTCTCTTCTGCTTGCGATTTGGCCATTGATGTACGAATACCATGTGCAATACAAGGTGAGTAAGCAATAATCAAAGAAGGTCCGGGAAAAGATTCGGCTTCTTTCAGTGCTTTAAAATACTGACTCTGACTGGCTCCCATAGCAACTTGTGCGACATAAATATAACCGTAAGTCATCATAATAGCACCAAGATCTTTCTTACCAACCGATTTACCTGCGGTAGCAAATTTTGCCACCTGGCCGGTTTGTGTAGCCTTGGACGATTGACCACCGGTATTGGAATAAACTTCGGTATCCATTACCAAAACATTCACATCTTCGCCAGAGGCCAAAACGTGGTCCAGTCCACCAAACCCAATATCGTAGGCCCAGCCGTCACCACCAAAAATCCATTGGGATTTTTTAATGAAATACTGTTCTAAATCCATCAGTTTTTTGGCTTCCTCATCCTTGGCATCTTTCAGCAGTGCTGAAACTGCTGCTGAGGCGATTTTGGATTCTTCACCATTATCTTTTGCTGCTATCCAGTTTTCAAAAGCTTTTTTACGATCATCGCTTGTTCCATTCTCAATGGCTTCCAGCATAAATCGTTGGACACGTTCGCGCATATTTTTAACGCCCATTGCCATTCCAAATCCGTACTCAGCATTGTCTTCAAACAAAGAGTTGGCCCATGCCGGCCCTTTACCTTCGGCATTAACAGTATAAGGTGTTGCCGGGGCAGAACCGCCATAAATAGATGAACAACCTGTTGCATTTGCAATCATCATGCGGTCGCCATAAAGTTGGGTTGCTACATTGATATATGGTGTTTCTCCACATCCGGCACATGCCCCCGAAAATTCAAACAGGCTTTGTGCAAACTGGCTGTTTTTCACTGAAGAAAACTTATCGACAGCTTTGTCTTTTACAGTAATATTCTTGATCAAATAATCCCAACGTGGCACTTCTTCCATTTGGCCTTCGAGTGGCAGCATGATCAATGATTTTTCTTTGGACGGACAAACATCGGCACAACTGCCACAACCAGTACAATCAAGCACGCTAACCTGAATGCGATATTTATGCGGTGCCAATTTCCCTTTGGTATCCAGCAATACAGTTCCTTCAGGAACATTCTTTGCTTCTTCTTCATCCAGCAAAAATGGCCTGATGGCAGCATGCGGACAAACGTATGCACATTGGTTACACTGTATGCAATTGTCAGCCTGCCACTCGGGCACGTTAACGGCAATACCGCGTTTTTCGTAAGCAGCTGTTCCCGGAGGGAAGGTTCCGTCTTCGCGACCGAGGAAAGCGCTAACAGGTAAATCATCACCTTTTAGTGCTTCGATAGGTCTGACAACTTCGCGAATAAAGTCAGGCAGATTGTCCATGTTCTCCCCTTTGTCTTCACCTTTTAGCTTGGCCCATTCTGCCGGCACTTTAATTTCGATAACATCGCCACCCTGATCAACAGCAGCATAATTCATGTTCACAATTTCTTCACCTTTTTTGCCATAAGTTTTATGGATAAAAGTTTTCATATGCTCTTCGGCATCGGTATAAGGAATTACTTCTGAAACTTTAAAGAAAGCAGCTTGCATAATGGTATTGGTACGATTACCCAAACCAATATCGGCTGCTATTTTTGTCGCGTTGATGATATAGAATTTGATGTCGTTTTCTGCCATATATTTTTTCATGGAATCGGGCAAACGACGTTCGGTTTCTTCTTCATCCCAAATACTGTTCAACAGGAAAGTCCCACCTTTTTTAAGGCCTTTCAGCATGTCGTATTTTGTCAGGTACGAAGGCACGTGACAAGCAACAAAGTCAGGCGTTCCAACGAGATAAGTGGAGCGAATTGGTGTATCCCCAAAGCGCAAGTGCGAAATGGTAATTCCACCAGATTTTTTGGAATCATATGAAAAATAAGCCTGGACATATTTGTCGGTGGCTTCTCCAATAATTTTAATCGAGTTTTTATTGGCTCCAACTGTTCCATCAGCACCGAGGCCATAAAACTTGGCTTCATACGTTCCTTTGTCGCTAATACTTACTTCGGGTAGAAGTGGCAATGATTTGAAAGTAACATCGTCAATAATACCAACGGTAAACTGATTTTTTGGCTCCTTCAGTTTCAGGTTTTCAAAAACAGAAATAATCTGTGCAGGTGTTGTATCTTTCGAACTTAGTCCGTAGCGGCCGCCGACAATAAGAGGTTCATTTTCTTTTCCATAAAAAATATCTTTGATATCCAAATACATAGGCTCGCCATTGGCACCCAGTTCTTTAGTACGATCAAGAACAGCAATACGTTTTACTGACTTAGGTACCGCCTTCAAGAAATATTTTTCCGAGAATGGACGATACAGATGTACAGCAACCAGTCCCAGTTTCTCGCCTTTGGCATTCAAATGATCAATAGTCTCGCGAATGGTCTCCGTTACCGATCCCATAGCCACAACAATATTCTCAGCTTCCGGGTCACCGTAATAAGTAAACGGATGGTATTCACGGCCTGTGAGCTTTGTGATTTCCTGCATATATTCTTCAACCAAATCAGGAATTGGATCGTAGAAACGGTTAATCGCTTCGCGCGACTGGAAATAAATATCAGGGTTCTGGGCAGTTCCACGGGTTACCGGGTGCTCAGGGTTCAGGGCGTTATCCCTGAATTTCTTCACATCTTCCCAAGGGAATAAATGTGCCAGATCTTCGTGCTCAAAATATTCTACTTTCTGAATTTCGTGTGAAGTACGGAATCCATCAAACATGTGGAGAAAAGGAACCCTGCTTCTAAGGGAAACAAAGTGGGCAATACTGGCAATGTCCATCTCTTCCTGAATACTTCCGGTCGCCAGAATGGCAAAGCCGGTTTGACGTACACTCATTACATCGCTGTGGTCGCCAAATATAGAGAGTGCCTGGGCAGCAAGGCTACGTGCACTTACGTGAAAAACAGCGGGAAGCAATTCGCCGGCCATTTTATACATATTTGGTATCATCAGCAACAAACCCTGAGAGGCAGTAAATGTGGTTGTTAAAGCACCCGCTTGCAACGAACCATGAACCGCTCCCGAGGCACCGCCTTCCGATTGCATCTCGGCAACTTTAACTATTTCGCCAAAAATATTTTTTCTACCATAAGCAGCCCACTCGTCAACGTATTCGGCCATTGTTGAAGAAGGTGTAATGGGATAAATAGCAGCTACTTCGCTAAACATATAAGCCACGTGAGCAGCTGCATAGTTTCCATCACAGGTAACAAATCTTTTCTTTCTTTCCATCGTTGTTTAATTTAGAAAGTATATAAATTCAATGTTTTGAAATTTCGTGCGAAAGTACTCAATTATAAAATAAACGGCTTCTATTATCGGTAAAATAAAGCACCCAAACCCAATTTAAAATCAATTTAATTAGTAGGCTATTTCCATTCAGTTTGAAATTATCTTAATTTTACGCCTCAAATTTTTTCTTAAAAGCACAGCCATGAATTTAAAATCGAAATACCTGGGATTGGAATTGAAGAATCCTATTATTGTAGGTGCAAGTAACCTGGTTCAGAACCTTGATATGCTCAAGAAAATGGAAGATGCCGGTGCCGCTGCCATTGTTTATAAATCGTTATTTGAAGAGCAGATTCAGCTTGAAAATCTGGAAATGGAACAGGATATGACAGATTACGACCATCGTCATGCCGAAATGACTTCTTTGTTTCCAGCGGATCTTTACGAAGCCAGCCCTGAAGAATTCCTGATGCATTTTAGGGATGCGAGGAAAGTGGTTAATATTCCGCTTATCGCCAGTCTGAATGCCATTTTTGATGACAGTTGGTATGAGTATGCCAAAAAACTGGAAGACTCCGGAGCCGATGCGTTGGAGCTGAATTTCTACAACAATCCGAAAGATTTTGAAATGGAAGGCCGCTCCATCCTGAGCGAAGAACTCGATATTATTGAGGGCGTGAAAAAAGCAGTCAAAATTCCGGTGAGTGTGAAACTGAGCCCGTTTTATACCAATCCACTTTATGTTTTCAATGAAATGGATAAAAAAGGAGTTGACGGCTTTGTACTTTTCAACAAACTTTTCCAGCCGGATATTAATATTGAACTGGAAAAGATGGAATTCCCATACAACCTGAGTACAGCAAGCGAAAGTCGTTTACCCATGAAATACACCGGTTTGTTGTATGATAACATCAAAGCTGATATTTGTGCCAACCGCGGTATTTTCACTGGCGAAGATGTGATTAAAATGATACTGGCAGGTGCCGATGTAGTGCAGGTTGTAAGTACGATTTACAAGCATGGCGCAATACAAATCACCAAAATGCTTGAAGATATTGAAATCTGGATGGCCAACAACCAATATGAAACGCTGGGTGAATTCAGAGGAAAATTATCCAAGAAAAACATCAATGATCCTTACGCTTACCGCAGGGCACAATATGTTGACATTTTGATGAAATCGGGAGAGATTTTTACTAAGTATCCGATGAAGTAAAACTTTTTAATTTATTCACAAAGGGCTGCTTTCCAATGGGGAAGCAGCCCTTTTTTGTACTGTGCTGTTCGGGATTTTCTATCCCGAACCAAAGGGCAAAAGATTTCTAATCTGAAAATGGATAAAAAACCCAATGCTTTTTGCTTCCGGATTATAAA
>QMPA01000076.1 GCA_003650365.1 Bacteroidota bacterium
CAATATTGAGGGCAGGTTGCCACATGACCTGGAGTTGAACCTGTACTACCTGATTTTTGAGTTGGTAAATAATGCTACCAAACATTCGAACGGAAATAGTATTTTTATCCAGTTGATGGACTTTGATGATCACTTGAATTTATCCGTTGAAGATAATGGCGGAAATTTTAGCCTAAACCAACATGCTGATGGAGTTGGTATACGCAATATAAAGACACGGGTGAAATACCTTGGCGGTAAATTGATGATCGAGCCCAGCCCTAGTGAAACCTTATTTATAATCGAAATTCCAACATAATGAGGAGCCCTATAGATGTATTTCTGATTGATGACCATCATTACATGAACACGGGTGTCAGAGAAACGATAGAGAAGAATACTGACCGTATTTGTGTTGCCGGAGAGGCCACTTTTGCACCTGATGCCATTGAGCAGTTGAAAGACCTTGAAGTAGATGTTGTTTTGCTGGATATCGTTATGCCTGAAATGGATGGCGTAAAGTGTTGCGCCATATTAAAAAAACTGTACCCTGACATAAAGATCATTGCTTTTACAGGTGAATTGAACCCTGAATTGCTCCTCAGGATCTGGGAGGAAGGCGTACACGCCATCTTGCTGAAAAGCTGTGGTGCGGAAGAACTGCTTGGCACGATTAAAAGGGTTATGAAAGGACAAACAATTTTTGGTAATGATGTGCCCGATTTCTTTGCACATGTTGACGGCCCAAAAGAAAAGATACCAAAGTTCACTAAAACGGAGCTAGAAGTACTGAAATTGTTGGGATCTGGTATGTCGAGAAAAGAGGCAGCAGAAGCTTCCCATCGTTCCATGTATGCCATTGAATTTCATTGTAAAAACCTGTATAAAAAATTCGGCACGAACAGAATACATACTGTTATTGCTGAAGCCAAGCGAAAACGGATTATCAAATAATAATTGTTGCACCACAAATTCGTTTTCCACTCATTTTTGGTAGTACAAAAACTACCTATTTGCTCCCTTGACCGCTTTATAATCATCATTTATTTTTGCTTACATATAATAATGTTATGAAAAGCAAAAAATGAAATGACCTATATATTCGTAATTGATGACCACCAGGTAACAATTGATGGCATTCGTGCCATACTTGACCCTAAAGTGGACAAAATAACAATCGTGGGAACAGCGAATTCTGCTGGTGAAGCTTTGCCCAAACTCTTTACATCACGGGCGAAAGTGATATTGCTTGACCTGCTTATGCCTGATCTGTCGGGTGTGGAATTTTGCAGGGTGCTCAAGCGAAAGTACCCTGAAAAAAAGGTTATTGCTTTTACCGGCGACCTGAACCCGGTTGTATTGTACAATACCTGGATGAACCGGGTCGATGCTATCCTGATGAAGACTTGTACCAAGGAAGAATTGGTTGATACGATACATACGGTGCTGGCAGGTTTCAGGATCATGGGGGATGGTGTCCCCAATTTTTACAAAGCTGTACAGGGAGATAAAATAAAAGAGCGAAAACTTACTCCCGGAGAAAAGCAGGTATTGCGGCTTTTTATCCAAGGAAGTTCCAGGGCTGAAGTAGCTGACTTACTCACTTCAAGTTATAATGCTGTAAATCACCATACCAAGAATTTGTTTAAGAAGTTTAAGACCAATAACCTGGTTAGTCTGGTTGCAATGGCAAAGGAGGAAGGGTTTGGGGAGTGAATAAACCCCTCTGCCCTTCGACTACGCTCAGGGCAGGCTGCTCAGGGTGACGAATACGGAGGATATTGATTTTGGAAGAAATAAACTGCAATAGAGCGTAAAGTAATTCGCCTTCTCTGGCGATTTAGAAAAAATACTCTAACTTTGTAGGATGAATTGCCCTTGGAGTGATGTTACAGCTATTGAGCAATTTACATTATTGCACCAAAGAAATACTACCAAATTTGGCAGCAAACAACCTCCTGTTTTTGCCTATTGACTTGCCTTTATTAATACCTTATATTTACAGTACAAAATAATTCAACTCATAAGGGGGGAGTTTGCTATGAAAAATAAGAAAAAAGCCCCCCTTAATTATTCACACTGATGGTGACGGACACACATCACAAATAAAGAAAGGAGGCCAAGGGCAAAAATAACTATTTCACTAACACCACAGGGATTTTTAATACTAGAGTTGGTTAAAAGGTTTCGGTGGCTAGGTTAGCCGGCCGGGTTTTATGAAAGCCAGAAAATCTGTCTTTAATTTTTCTTTGATTCTAAAATTTTCAGATATGAAAAAATTATTTATTTTAGCTGCCATGCTCCTGATTGGAGCGGCCAGTGTTTTTGCTCAATGGGATTGTGATGTTACATGGTCTTATCCTCAAGATGCAGATTGTCAACCTGATAACTTACCCTCACAAGGTATCTATAAGATTAAAATAACCTTGCAGGTTTATGATGTTGCAAACAGTGTACTGTTGACAAGTCCCTACCCAGTTAATACTGAGGAACTGACTGAAACCAGTACATATTTTAATGCATCACAATGCAATGTTGAGGACTATTGTGAGATATCGCACGACAACACACCTAGTTTCACAATAACTGCTTTGGTTGAGTTTTATTGTACCACAACCCAGCAGACATTTTGTTATGCTTCAGGTGTCACTTCTGGATTCTCTTGTAATGATTTTTACAACGGTGATGGTGATGTCGACGTAGTTTTTAATTAATTAAAATACCTAAAAGCAAGTCCCTGACATTAATTAATCAGGGCTTGCTTTTAGATATATATGTAGATGGATAAAATGAATAATATTGAGAATTGATGAAAATTAAAAATGTTACATTAGTACTTTCCATTTTGTTTTTTCAGTACGTAACTGCTCAAAACGAAGCCAATATTTGGTATTTTGGGGATTACGCCGGGCTCGACTTCAATACTGGAGTACCTGTTAATACACATGAAATAAATATTGCCTCTTACAGTGCTATGTCAGTAATGTGTGATACAAATGGAAGTTTACTGTTCTGTTGTAATGCTATAAGAATAGTGAACAGGATAGGGCATACCATGCCAAATGGTTCGAATCTGATAGGCAGTTCTATTGCTTCTATGGGATCTTTAATTGTACAACAACCGGGATCAGACCATTTGTATTATGTATTTACCGTTAGTAAGGAAGATCCGGACAATAATGGTATGTATTATTCTGTTGTCGATATGAACTTAGACGATGGATTAGGTGATGTTACCTCAGAAAAAAACATACCATTGGACAGGGCCTGGGCAGCTAGTAATAAGCTTACTGCTGTCCGACATTCCAATGGGGAAGATGTTTGGATCATTACCCGTAACTTTAAAACAGATCAATATTATGTGGCTTTTTTGTTGACTTCTACCGGTTTATCAACAGAAGGTGAGATTAGTCCTGTTCAATGGAGAACTGATGTTAATAATGAGGGAAGCATGAAGGTTTCCCCTAACAAAAAATACATGGCTGCTGCATATCGAAAACATGAATTGTTGGATGAGGATTTAAAGCAGTCAATTGATATATGTAGCTTTAATGCTACCACTGGTGAAATTGATTTACTTTATACCATTAGTAAAAATCCAAATAATTGGACGAATCGATATGGACCGTGGGCTGTTGAATTTACCCCGGATTCAAAACTCTTATATGTTACCTATTTCAATATTAATGATGATAGACTCATGGAGCTTTATCAATATGATATGCAGTTTGTTGAGGACTCACTTCAATTCAAAGAATCCGAAACATTTATTGCACGCGGCCAAGTCAACGGATTGCAACTGGCCAGGGACGGGAAGATTTATACAACAACACCAAGACATGGCATAACGCCTGAATATCTAAGTGTTATCCACGAGCCCTGGAAACGTGGGGCTGCATGTAATTTTCAAGCTAACGCTGTTTATTTAGATGGACGCAAAACACAGCATTTCCTCCCCAATATGCTATTAGATCATCTTTACCGTTTCGAATGGGAGGGTGAATGTGCCCGCCATCCCATTGCCTTTCAGCCTAATTTTCTCCCAGAACCCAGTAGTATCCTATGGAATTTCGGGGATTTTCAAACATCCACAGATCTGTGGCCTGTCCACTATTATGAAAATGGGGGTGAATATGAAGTGTATGTCACAGTCACCTACCCGAGCGGAAGAGTAGAAGAAACCTCACGGGTGATCACAGTACTCGACTCACCTAATCCTGATTTGGGACCGGATCAACTGATTTGTGAAGGAGAAGAAACAGTACTTACAGCAGGAGATGATGAAGGATTTTACGCCTGGAGTACGGGTAGTATTGGGAACAATGTGTTCAGCATCACAGTTTCGGATTCGGGAACTTATTGGGTAAGGGTTATCAATGATTTGGGTTGCAGTTTGTCCGATACCATCCATGTTGGCTGGTATGATAAAGCCATTTTTAATGAGGACAATATGGTGATTACCCCTACAGCCTGCGGTGGCAGCAGCGGCAGCATTGAAGGGCTTGTTGTTGAGGGAGCAGAACCCCTGACTTTTGAATGGTACGATGGCAACGGCAATTTGATAGCCACTACCCTCGATATTACCAATTTAGCTGTGGGTAATTACTTCCTGCACGTTTTTGATAACGACGGCTGCGAAACCATTTCCGAAGTCTACACCATTACCGATGCCGGGGATATTGACATATTGGAAGTTATGTTTAATTCTATCCATTGTGGTCAAGAAAACGGAAGTATTGAGATTACAGCCATTTCGGGTGCAGGTACTGATTTACTGTACTCTATTGATAATGGAAACAACTGGCAAACCGATAGTGAATTTACAAACCTTTCGGCAGGCAATTATTTTGTCAAGATCGGCGACCAAGGCGATTGCGAGACTGTATTTGAAAACAATCCGGTAGTGATTGAAAACATAGGTGGCCCAGAAATAACAAGTATCACCACCACCCCTGAAAACGACTACCTCTACGATGGTAGCATTTTACTTGAAGCTATTGTGGGAAGCGGTGATGTATTCTATTCCATCGACGATAGCAGCAGCTTCCAAACCAACAACGGGCTATTTGAAAACCTGGCTGCTGGAACATACCCTTGCATGGTTAAAGATGAATTTGGCTGCGATACTACTTTTGTCATTGTGCTTGACCGTATTATTTCCCAGGTGATTGATGCCATTGCCGGTGACGGTTATACCTGCATAGGTGATGCCACGGCCAGTGAATTACTGTTGAACAACTTTTTCGAAATAGACAGTTTTCATGTACAGCTCACTTACGATCCAAACGTGATCCAGTGTGAGGGTTACATCCAAGTCCACCCAGAACTGGAAAGCGGTTTTTCGGCGAGTATAATCCCAACATTGGGTGAAGTCCATATCACCTGGAAAGGGGAAACCCCAACTACTTTACCCGACAATGCTAAAATGGTGGAACTGGTCTTCAGTGCCATTGGCGAAGGGGTTTCCCAAATAGATTGGAAAGCCGAGCCGGGCGAAGGCCAGTTTTTTAACGAGAACGGTGAATCAATTGCTGTAGTCTACGAACTGGGAGCCATCCGTATTTACACCCGACCGAATATCATGATGATGGATAGCGATCGGTCTGTTTGTGAAGGCGACACTATTGTGATTTCTCCTTTTGTAATGGATGGGAGTGGTGAAATCGATTATTTATGGGAAGGCCCTGGTAATTTTTCAAGTGACAAAAGACAGCTTATAATCTTGGGAATTAATGCAAACCAGGATGGCAATTACCAACTCACTGTTACAGATACTATTGATTGTGTTGAAAGCAAAAGCATTGATATCACGGTGAATCCCTTTCCTGAAATTGCATTTGCAGCTTACGATACTATTTGGGCAGAACCGGGGTATCTGTTAGAAGCCGGAAACGGTGCTGAATACTACCTCTGGAATACTGGGGAAATTACAGAAGCCATCCAAATCGACAGCATGGGGCATTATGTCGTGGAAGTAATTTCCTACGAAGGCTGTAAATCGACAGATGCTGTACAAGTCCTTTGGGGTGGTGGAACCCCATTTTACCTGCCCAATGCCTTTACGCCCAATGGTGATGGACTGAACGATACGTTCAGAGCTGTCCCCAAATACGATTACATAAGCGAATACCAACTCGCCATCTACAACCGTTGGGGACAGCAAATCTTCGAATGCAACGATATTGATTGCGGTTGGGATGGAAATTACCAGGGTAATCCAAGCCCAAATGGTGTTTACATTTATCGTATTGTTTATGAAGAAATTAGTCAGCCCGGACATACAAAGTTCCTTGATGGGACGGTTGTGTTGGTGAGGTGATTAGTAATTAGTGAATAGTGATTAGGGAATAGTGATTAGTTAATAGTGAATAGTTAATAGTGAATAGTTAATAGTTAATAGTTAATAGTGATTAGTGAATAGTGATTTGGTATTGTCTTCATGGCCACAATCCGGATGGGTTGGCCTCTGGTTATCCTTCGACTACGCTCAGGGCAGGCTGCTCAGAATGACTGCGTAACTATCGGTTACTGTTAGAAATTAAAGCAAAAGAAAGTAAAGCTAATCGGCCAATTCTGGCGAAAAAGCAGAAAACCACTACCTCAATAAGTTTTGAATAAATAAATGTGAAGTCGCATCTAATGTGCATGTTAGGGTTTTTCACATCAGAAATACTACCAAATATAGTAGGTGTTTCCCTCCTGTTTTTGCCTATTGACTTGCCTTTATTAATGCCTTATATTTATAGCACAAAACAGCATAAATATATAGGGGAAACCAGATGGTTCAAAATAAGCAAAAAAACCCTTAAATTATTCACACTGATGTTAATGGAGCTACATCGTAAACAAAAAAAGGAGGTATTTTACAAAGATATACAATAACAGACCAAACAAAATACCACCACGAATAGACCTGCAAGGCAGGGGCTAAGGTGATAGCATACCATTGGGTTATCGCATCGTTGATAATCTGAAAACCCTCAAATTGAAGCTTGTATGAATAATAGTTTCGGTTTATCCTTAATTTGAACTAATGATGTTTTTATGAAAGTACCAGAATAATTTTAAACCAAAAAAATTTAAACAAATGAAAATTTATAAAATTGCAGTATTTATATTTACTTTAGCAATTATTGGAAATACTTATTCACAAATAGACGATACTATTTCAACTGCTGTGGTTTATCCAGCAGATTCCGATTCGATTATCAATAATGTTAACCCAACCAGGTCGAACGAATATGGACTACTTGAGAACATATGGATCCCTGGCGAAGATGGTGGAGGCATGCCCATTGACATTATGCATATTGAGACTGCAACTCAAAACAAGGTTTATGTTTACGCAAAAAGCCGAGTACTAGTATTTGACGCTGCAAATAATACGCAATTGGCAACAATCGATATTTCAGATAGTAGTCAATACATGAACATACTTGTTTATGATGAAGAAAGGTATTCTTCACAGAAATACCTAGCTTATAATGAAGCAGACCATTTATTGTATTGCGTTAATGAGCATCTTCAAATCGTGGCTATTGATACAGATACCGATAGCGAAGCGGAATTATTAATTGATAGACCATCGAATTTGAGTTTTGATGCATTTTATGCAACAACATTCCTTGAATACAATCCAACAACAGAACAGTTATACTGGGCAATTTCGTATTCTTCAGCCGGCAGCGACTTATACATCTACGATATATATAATCTAAATAATCCACATAAAGAGAGTTATTCAAACCCAATTTATGATCTAAAAATCAACGTTTCAAGAAGTGAATATTATCTTAGTATTGGAAGGTACTTCAAGGTATATGATGCAAATACATTTTATCAGCTAAAATCTATTAGTAATGGAAGTCTTCAAGGTGGAGATATGTTATTAGTTAATGACAATGGTATAAATAAACTGTTTTGCTTCTCCAGAAAGATTCAAAGTGGATTGGCTGGAACTGTACATGTAATAGATTTCAATAATTCAAGCCAAGTAAGTACATTTACGCAACCAGATGCCACACAAACAGCTTGCTATTATAATCCAAGCAATCAGCGAGTATATGTTGGGCTTCATGCTAGTACAAATGATTTATGGATTTTTAATGCTGGTGACCACAGTACAGAAGTCACATTAAATACAGACGTTAATTATACCTTTGGAGATGATCAACCACCCCTGTCGATCAATAAATTAGCTGGTAAAATCATACTTACTAAACAGCATGAAATTGTTGCTGTTTCTGTTGATGAAAATGATAACTATTCCACTACCTCCGTGAAAAGTGGTTTTAACAATTATTTCTATAGAAGTGCAGTCGTTGGCAACAAAGCTTTTGCAATCGGTGCAGTTTCTGGAACATTAGAGATATTGATCCCGGATGTATATAACGAGATTACGCTCGATGAAACGATCCAAACTGGAGGGATCGCATATTTTGGATGTTTCAACCCATCTACTGGTAAAGCATATTATTATAGCGACCAGCTTATGGACAACTCAAATGTTTATATACTGAATACTGCTACTAACGAAATTAACGTCTTAGAAATCGGTAGTCACATTTCTGGTATGGATATAAACCTTAAGGACAATCATATATTAGTTTCAGAATATACGAGTAGCGGAAGTTTACATGTCATTGATGGCGATACTGATCTGCTTTTAGACCCTACAACAATTCAGTTTGGGAATGGAGGTCACCATTGTAGTAGTGTTTACTTCAGTGAGAATGGCAAATTATATTGTATCGTACAAAGGCAGCAAAAGAGTAGGCTGATCAGTTTTTCCGTAAACAGTGGTATCTATTCGCTAGATAATGGTACAGGTGATTATAATGAATATAACTACCCTCATATTAGCGGAGAGTTTTGTTATAATCCTTCTAATGGAAAAGTATATGTCACAATAAAAGATATCTCCGGAAGTTTTCCTAGCTTTGGATTGCTAACCGAGGTTTCCCATCAAGAAACTCCAATTTTTACAGACTACACCATTAATAACAAACCATTCCACATCGAATGTAGTGCGCAAGAGAATAAAATATACATATCACATTTAAAAGCTTATATTTATTATTTAACAGTTTTTAATTGTAGGGATCAGGTAATTAGCCAGCTGATAATCCCTACCATCAACTCATCAAGTACAGTGTATGATTTGGAGTATGATGACCTTAATGGATGTATATATGCAGTTTATAATAATACGAATTATAGAGGAGAGATTTCTATAATTGAGAATACAAGTATTAGCTCGACTATTGATGTGCCAACAAATACTAGTAGCCTGAAATACAATGACTTGAACAGGCATCTATATTCATACATGCCATATAATTACAATAGTGATAAAGGGACACAGATATGGGAAATGCTAGTAACCAAAGATGATTTGGGCAACTATTCACATTCATCGAGAGCCATACCACTGAATAACAAGCATGCACCCAAACTTGGAGGTGGGTTTGTTAATCATGATATACTGATGGATCAAAATTCTGGTTATATATATGTTGCAAATGCTGCATTTAGCAATATCAGTAAAGTACAAATGGCGGAAATTTACGAACTCGGTACGGAAGACAATGATGACTACAAATGGCTCTCCTTCCCGAGACTCGTACGGGATATTAATGCTGAGGAAGATGTGCAAACCGTCCTAGGAGGCAACAGGATAGTTCCCAATAACTATAATAATGGTAGTAATTTACAGTTTATGAACCTAGATGATCCACAATTGCCAGTGTATAATACTGTTACATTAGGTGACTGGCAGGCAGAAGGGGATTTGGATAAAGTTGCGAGTACATTAGGTTATAAACTGCAATTGAAATATGATAATCCTTATCCGGACAATAGCTATATTTACTTTTATGGTAATGTGCTGGATGAAAATGAAAACGTGGTTGTTTACGAGGATAAAGAAAGCTGGGTAGGGTATTGGTTGACTGAGGAACAATCTCCTTTTGAGGCTATCCCAGAAAGTGTATTAGATTATTTAGATTTAATAAAGACTGAAAGATGGGTATGTGTGAAAGAGTGGTTACCGGTAAACGGCATGTTAGAACCACAATGGGTATGCGGTACACACACAAGTTCAAACCCTACGTTAAGATATGCCGATTTGGTGATTTTTGAATCTTTTGCCAATGAGAATATTTCATTTCCATGGGTAAATAGTGGAAGTACATCGACTTCATCACAGAAAGGTGCACCGGAAAATTATAACTTTGATGAACAGGCAGATTATACATCTTACATCATTGAACTGGATGCAACTGATAATCCTGAAGAAATAGCTGCTTTTGTGGGAGATACCTGTGTAGGGGCATCAAAAGTCCTGCCTGCTGACACAGCCGTACTTGTACCAGGTTATACAGAAGGATTTGAAGGAGAAGTAATCTTCGAAGAATACTATGGTGTTGAGAAATCGGGCAAACCCGCTATTAAGAGTTATTACGTTAACAATCCAGAAACCCGTAGTTGGGATAAACGCAGTATCCATACTGCGGAGGAAAATGATCATTATTTGATCTCTTTCAAAAAGGATAGCAAAATATCAGATGAACCAAAAACCGTTAGTTATGTCAACATTTGGCCAAACCCTGCATCTGATAAAGTTAAATACAACATCCAAGCGGAGAAGGGAACTCTTGTACAAATATATTTGTTGGACATTGCCGGAAGAATGTTGAATACACCATTTGCAAGAGAAATGCATAGTGAATCAATTTCAGGTGAGATCAAAATGGTGGATAGCAAAGGACATCAATTGAAGCCGGGTATTTACCTGGTTGAGATCAAAGCCGGGCAAACTGTGGAAACCAAAAAAATAATTGTGAAATAAACTAACAAACTGTCATACTTAGTGAGGCGAAGTATCTTGCTTCAACAACATTTTCCAACATAAGCAGGACTCTTCGCTTTGCTCAAAGTGACAATAAAAAGAAATGAAAAAAACACTCCATATACTATTTGTGCTTTTGGTTTGTCAAGCAATAGTTGCACAAACCATTACGGTTAAACAAGACAGCACCGGGGACTATATCCATATCCAGGATGCTATTGATTCTGCCCAGGACGGAGATACAGTGTTGGTATGGCCGGGTAGCTATTACGAAAACCTTATCATAAACGATATAAGCATTGTATTGGGCAGTTTAACCTTGACTACACAAGACAAACAATACAATACACAAACCATTATTGATGGAAGTGCTGATTCCGCGACTTGTGTTGTCATCGTATACTGTGATGATTTTGTGGAGTTGAATGGTTTTACAATTTGTAATGGATGGGGCCACTGGGGCTCACTCCCAAAAGGAGGGGGCGTATTTTTCAAGTATGTAACTGATGGAAGTGTTAAAAACTGTATTATCAAAGACAATGTAACCAGCCTATCTGGAGGAGGAATAGATATTACCAGGTCAAACGTATATCTATCTGCGACAAATATTTATAATAATCATGCCTATTGTAGTAGCGGTGGTGTTTATGTAGAGAATGGTCGACTAGACTTTGACTCAATTAGCAGATGTAATATATACCTGAACTTTTCAGCCATAGGGAGTGATATTGCCCAGTTTGATCCATCTGGTGAAAATCCGCCGGTACAGGTTATCGTAGATACTTTCACTGTACAAACACCTGATTATTATTATCTGATGGATGGAAACAATATGGGAGAGGCATTAAGTTATGATATTTTGCACTCCAAAATAGAAACTGTCAAACAGGATCTGTATGTTTCACCGAATGGCAATAACTCCAATAGTGGATTAAGCCCAGCAGAACCACTGAAAGATATATATTTTGCCCTGTTGAAAATGGAAACCGATACTATTTCGCCGGATACGATTCATATTTCAAATGGAATTTACAGTTTGAATGATGGAGAAATGTATCCTTTAAGCCTAAAGAGAGATGTTTCTTTGAAGGGAACCAACCGAGATTCTACTATTCTAGATGCAAATAATACGATATACCTGTTGAATGGTATTGAAAAAGCGAACAATTATTCAATTAAAGACTTGACATTAACAAATGGAAATGGAAACCTGCACACCTATTTCCGGACCGGTGCTTTCAGGCTTTGGGACAATAAAAATGTTTTGTTTGAAAACCTGAAGGTAACTGAAAACAAAGCCAGGTATATTAGTGGGGGGGCCGTTGTACACTGTAACAATGCCAGGTTTATAAATGTGGAATTCAGTCATAATATTGGAGGAAATCCATTGCGCCTCACCAATGGATTTGATCAGTACTTTGACACCATATATGTTAATGATTGTCAATTCACCGAAAACTTACCGGACAGTTCTGTACCCAATGAAGGGCTTGGAGGAGATGTTGTTTTGATTGGACAAACCTGGTCAGATGCTCCCAATAAATTAACAGCGTTTTTTACCAATTGTTTGTTTGCAAACAATCGTGCAAGACTATTGGAAAACGGAGGTGGTGGTGCAGCAGCCTTCCATGCTGCATATTCCAGCCAGGCATATCTGATCAATTGCACCTTCAGTGAAAATGTGGCCGAGTCACCAACCAGTGTGAGTATTGGGGTAACCTATGGTTCCAATATGCATATTTATAATTCCATTTTATACGCTAATGAACCTATTGAGATTGGAGTTGGAGGGGAAGAAGAATATCCCTGCTCTTTAAATATCTACAATTCCCTGATCGATGGTGGAGAAGAGGGTGTTAAATACATTAGTGATTACAACACAGTGTTCTATGATACTGAAACCAATATCGATGAAGATCCACTGTTTTTGGGTGAATGGGAACACCCTTACCAAATCGATAATGGTTCACCATGTATTGATGCCGGAACCATCAATTTACCTGACTTTATTGAAATCCCCGAATTTGACCTGGCAGGGAATCCACGTATAGTTGGGGGTAGTATTGATATCGGAGCTTATGAATGGAATCCTACTGTTGATGTTGATGAAGCTGACAAAGTATTGTTGGATAAGCTCTTACAGGTATTCCCCAATCCTGCAGAAAACATCGTGAACCTGTCTGTTAATCCAGGTGAAGAGCAGAAAATCGTAATATATGATATGGCAGGGCAGGTTGTACTTGAAAAAACTGTCAGTCAAGCATCGCTGAGTATAGATATTTCCATTTGGAAACAAGGTTTGTATTTGTTTACTTTGAGTGAAGGTGGAAGGATGGTGCAGTCGGAGAAGGTTTTGGTTAGATAGAAAGTGGTTGCAGGTTGCAAGTTATTCGTTACAGGTTAAACCCCTTCGGCCTTCGGGCATCTCCCCTTAAAAAGGCTACGGTGTACCCACAAATATTTTAATCTTGCAGGATGAATAACATGATAAACCCAAGACATTTTTTACCAGATTACAAAGGCCTTATAGGTGATTTACGTTTAGAGCGTAGGGCTGGGGCA
>QMPA01000077.1 GCA_003650365.1 Bacteroidota bacterium
AGCGTATGGATGATTACCGGTGATGGCGATTCCATGGCTATTGGCGGCAATCACTTTATTCATCTTGCAAGAAGAAATCCGGATCTCAATGTTTTGCTTTTCAATAATAAGATTTACGGATTAACCAAAGGACAATTTTCACCAACAACACCACAAGGATCAAAAACCAAAACATCGCCACAAGGCACTTTTGAACCTCCTTTTAATCCCGGTGAATTGGTAATTGGTGCACGTGGAAAATTCTTTGCAAGAGTGGTTGACACCAATATGAAAATGATGAGTGAAGTATTTACAGAAGCCCAAAAACACAAAGGTGCTTCCATTGTAGAAATATTAGCCAACTGCGTTATTTTCAACAACAAAATCCACGGCCTGATTACCGGACGTGAAACCAAAAACGACAACCAGATTTTTCTTGAAGCAGGAAAGCCAATGGTTTTCAGAGCCGAAAGGGACAAGGGCCTGGTATTGAGAAGCACCCACCTTGAGGTGGTTACCATTGGCGAAAATGGCATCACCGAAGACGACCTTCTTGTACATGATCCTACAACCGAGAATCCTGGAATCCACATGATGCTGGCAAGTATGCAGGCTCCCGAATTTCCGGTGGCACTTGGTGTAATCCGCTCTGTGAAATCGGTATCATTTGAAGAAGCTGTTTGGAATTCTGTAGCCCATGAAAAGGAAGTTTCTCCTCTGAAATCGGTTGATGATTTACTCCATACCGGTAATACCTGGGAAGTGGAAGCTTAATAAACGAAGAATTATTTATCAAAGGGCTGTCTTTCAAATTTAGGCAGCCCTTTTTTGTTTTGGCTGGCATCCATCAGTTACCCTGACCTGCAGGTCAGGGAATTTGTACTTTTGCGTTATGAAGCAATCATTCCAAAAATTCATTGAAGAAAACGCTCTTTGTTCAAAAAGCGACAAAATAATGATTGCGCTCAGCGGTGGCCTAGACTCTGTTATTTTGCTGATGCTTTTTTTGCAAAGCGGATATAAAAACATTGCAATTGCCCATTGCAATTTTCAATTAAGGGGCGAGGAATCGGATGCCGATGAAGATTTTGTCCGCTCGCTGGCTTCAGAATTGAATATCGAATTATTTGCAAATTCTTGTGATGCTGCTAAATATGCAGATGATAATAAACTCACCATACAGGAGTCAGCCCGCGAACTGCGTTACTCTTTTTTTGAAGAAATTGCATTGCGGGAATCCTTTGACAAAATTGCAATCGCTCACAATGCTGACGACCAAATTGAAACTTTTTTTATCAATCTTTTTAGAGGAAGCGGAACTGCCGGCCTAAAAGGAATGCCCTTAAAAAGAGGGAAAATTATCCGCCCATTATTATTTGCCAGCCGTCAGGAAATTGAAATCTTCGCTTCTGAAAATAAGCTGAAATACCGGGAAGATTCTTCGAATTCTTCTGACAAATACTTGCGGAACAAAATTCGTCATCATTTATCTCCTATTATAGAAAAAATTTCACCACAGGCAAAAAAATCCATCACCAACAGTCTTCAATATTTACAGGAAGACGCAATGCTTCTGAAGCAATTAATCAACGATAAGAAAGAAATCCTGTTTGAAAACAAAGGGGTAAATGTGATTATTTCAATGCAAGCCTTGAAGAAATTAAAGCCTCTGAATGTGTGGTTGTATTACCTATTGAAGGATTATGGCTTTTCGAGAAAAACGACAAATGACCTTACCTTTGTTCTGCAAAATACTCAAATTAGTTCTTGCGGAAAAACCTTTCACTCGGAAACGCATATTCTGCTGATCGATAGAAATGAACTAATTTTACAGCAAGTCGAGCAAGAAATATCAAAAGCAGAATTCTTGATCCGGAAAGGGGAAACCGAAATTAAAATACCGCTTCATCTTCAAATAAATATTGAAGAAAATTATAGTGATTTCGTTTTCAATTCAAATCCATCGACAGCCTATTTTAATGCGGACAAACTACAGTTTCCGTTAACAATTAGAAAATGGAAACAAGGCGACCGATTTATTCCTTTTGGGATGAAAGGGAGTAAACTGCTGAGTGATTATTTCATCGACAATAAAATTGACCGCTTTACCAAAGACAATATTTGGCTGCTTTTATCAGGAGGTGAAATCATCTGGATCATTGGACACAGAACTTCGGAAAATTTTCGCGTGGGAGTGGGATGCAAACGGGTATTGAAGGTTTTGAATGAAGTGTAACACCCCCTCTGTTTGCCCTGCTCTGCTGTAAGCGTCCACGCTTACAATTCTATAAGAAATTCTATCATTAAAAAACGTCAGGGGTTGTGCATTGTATGTTTCAAGCGTGGACGCGTGAAACAGGCGTAGCACTATTTTTTTTCATCTGTAAGATTATTAAAATCAAACCGTCAGATTGTATACTTTTGCATCTCAAATTTTGAATCGATTAAACCGAAATAAAATGAAAGGAAGAATCTTATTTTTATTTACAATATTTGCCTTCGTTGTAAACATACAAGCACAAATTCTGGAACCTGTCAAATGGCAGTTTTCATCCAATAAAATATCCGATACTGAATACGAATTGGTATTTACAGCTGACATCGAACAACATTGGCATTTGTATTCGCAAGACATTCCGATGGCTCCGCCGGCCACTACATTCATTTTTGAGGAAGGTGATGGTTTCGAGCTAGTTGGAAAGGTTACCGAAGAAAGCAAGGTGATTGAAGAATTCGATCCGAACTTTGATATGGTGCTGAAATACTTCGCCTACAAAGCTGTTTTTAAACAGAAAGTAAAACTACTTTCGGAAGGGGCAGTTGTAAAAGGCTACCTAAATTATATGTGTTGCGATGACACCAAATGCCTCCCTCCCACCGATGTGGATTACAGCTTTGCGCTTGGTGCTGTAGCCAGTACCAATCAGGCAGCAGTAATTGAATCGGATACCGTGGAAGATGAATCGAGCATGGATACGGCTGATATTTTGGGTAAAAATTCTTCACTCTGGGGTTTCTTTATCCTTTCGTTTATTGGCGGCCTCGCTGCCATTTTAACACCTTGTGTTTTTCCGATGATTCCGATGACGGTTTCCTTTTTTATGAAAGACGGCGAGGACAAAAAGAAAGGTAAAATGCAAGCTTTATTGTATGGTTTTAGCATTATTGCCATTTACACTTTTATCGGTTCTGTATTGGCTGTTGTAGCAGGGCCGAACATCGCCAACTGGCTAAGTACGCACTGGCTACCCAATGTATTGTTCTTTTTGATATTTGTGATTTTTGCCTTTTCCTTTTTCGGAATGTTCGAAATTGTATTGCCAAGCTGGGCTGTAAATAAATCAGATGAAGGTGCCGACAAAGGTGGTTTCATGGGGCCGGTTTTTATGGCACTTACTTTGGTTCTGGTTTCCTTTAGTTGTACAGGACCTATCGTTGGAACTATATTGGTTGAATCAGCCGGCGGTCAGGTACTCAAACCAATTATCGGGATGTTTGGATTTTCCCTGGCTTTTGCGCTTCCATTTACTATGTTTGCTTTCTTTCCTTCATTATTACAGGGATTGCCCAAATCGGGTGGCTGGCTGAATTCGGTCAAAGTTGTGCTTGGTTTCCTCGAACTGGCATTGGGTCTTAAATTCCTCAGTATTGCTGATCAGACCTACCATTGGGGATTGCTGGACAGGGAAGTTTACCTGGCCATCTGGATCGTAATTTTCTTCCTCCTGGGTGCCTATCTGCTGGGTAAAATCAAATTTGCCCACGACTCGGATGTGCCCTTCGTTTCGGTGCCCCGACTGATGCTTTCCATTTTTGTTTTTTCTTTTGTGGTTTATATGATTCCGGGCATGTGGGGTGCACCGCTAAAAGCGCTTTCAGGCTATATTCCCCCACAAAGTACCCACGATTTTGACCTCAACAATGTCATCCGTGAAAATGTAAAAGCTTATGCCGGTTCGGGTGGTGGAGCCGAAGTAGCAGAAATTTGCGAAACCCCTAAGTACCACGACTTCCTGCATTTGCCACACGGACTGGAAGGCTACTTCGATTACGAGCAGGCCATCAGTTGTGCCAAAGAACAGAACAAACCTATTTTTATCGACTTCACCGGCCACGGCTGTGTAAATTGCCGGGAAATGGAAGCCAATGTCTGGTCTGACCCCAAAGTATTGAAAAAGCTGCGGGAAGATTATATTGTGTTGGCACTTTATGTGGACGATAAAACCAAATTACCAAAGGATGAATGGATTACTTCAGACTATGACGGCAAAGTAAAAAAGACTGTTGGTAAAAAATATGCCGACCTGCAGATTACGAAATTCAATGTAAATGCGCAGCCATTTTATGTACTTATGTCTGCTGATGGTGATGTACTTACCCAACCCCGCGCCTACGATTTGGATATTGATGCTTTCATACAATTTCTGGATAAAGGTGTTGAGAATTTCAAGGCCGGGAAGAATGTTTTTAAGATTAAGTAAGTGTTAAACTGGCGCGCGAATATTTCGCGTGCCAAAATTGAATCAGCACGCGAAACATTTGCGCGCTAGTGTGGTGTGGGAATTCGCGTGCTAGTGTGGGACTATTGTTCAACTACCCCTCAAACTCAGAAGTAAAATAAAATTTAATATCGGTGTATTTGTCCTGTGCCATTTGCAGGGAATAGGGTGAATCAGCCATAAAAACCTCGCGGCCTTCTTTGTCGATTGCGATTTGGCTGGCTTTGCGTTTGCGGAAATCGTCTAATTGCGCTGCGTTCTCGCTAATAAACCAGGCTGTTTTATAAAGCCGAATGGGTTCGAAACGACATTTGGCATTATACTCATGTTCTAGGCGGTACTGAATGACTTCAAACTGAAGTGCACCTACTGTTCCAATAATCTTACGGTTGGTATGCTTTCCCTTAAATAACTGTGCCACACCTTCGTCCATTAATTGATCAATTCCTTTGGCCAATTGCTTGGAGCGCATAGGGTCGTCATTTTCGATATACTTGAACATTTCGGGGGAGAAACTCGGAATGCCTTTGAAGTTCAATTCTTCGCCTTCTGTAAGAGTATCGCCAATTTTAAAGTTTCCGGTATCGTGCAAGCCAACAATATCACCGGGGAACACCTCATCGACTACAGATTTTTTCTGCGCCATAAATGCCGTCGGACTTGAGAATTTCAATTTGCGGTTTTGCCGCACATGCAAATAATTGGTATTGCGTTTGAAAGTTCCCGAAACTACCCGCAGAAAAGCAATCCTATCGCGGTGATTGGGATCCATATTGGCGTGAATTTTGAAAACAAATCCTGTCAACGGTTCTTCTACCGGTTCTACAAAACGCAAATCACTTTCCCTTCCCAAGGGTGTGGGTGCAATCTGAATGAAATTATCCAGCAACTCTTTCACCCCAAAATTATTTAGCGCACTGCCAAAAAATACGGGTGAGATTTTACTGTTCAGGTAATCGTCTTTATTAAACTCGGGATAAACACCACTCACCAATTCCTGGTCTTCCCTCAGTTCGCTAGCTTGATCTCCGAGGTAATCTTCCAATTCAGGATCGTTCAGGTCATCAAAAGCAACAACTTCTTCAACCACTTGGCTTCCTGCCTGAAATAGGTTCAGGGTTTTCGAATGGATGCTATAAACCCCCTTGAAAGTACCACCCATTCCCGCCGGCCAACTTAGCGGTGTAACATGCAATCCAAGCTTTTGTTCAAGCTCGTCCAATAATTCAAAAGCATCTTTTCCGGGGCGGTCCAGCTTATTGATGAAAACAATAATGGGCGTTTTTCGCATCCGGCAAACCTTGACCAATTTTTCGGTTTGAGGTTCCACACCTTTGGCCACGTCAATCACTACAATCACGCTGTCGGCAGCAGTAAGCGTCCGGAAAGTATCTTCCTGAAAATCCTGGTGACCAGGTGTATCAAGAATATTGATCATGGTGTCTTTATACTCAAATCCCATTACCGAAGTCGCTACCGAAATACCTCTTTGGCGTTCTATTTCCATCCAGTCCGAAGTGGCTGTCTTTTTAATCTTGTTTGATTTTACAGCACCTGCCACTTGTATCGCACCACCGTAAAGCAGCAACTTCTCCGTAAGTGTCGTTTTCCCGGCATCGGGATGACTGATAATGGCAAAGGTTCTTCGCCTGTTGATTTCTTTTATGTTACTCATTTGGGATTGAAAAATTGAGGGGGCAAAAGTAGGGAAAAGACATGAGACTTGAAGACCTGAGACTTGAGGGGGAAGGGAATAAAATTCAGGAGCCAAGATGCAGGAAGGGGAAAGCCTGACGGGGAGTATTTTTTCCAGCCAAATCTGGTTGTTTTCAAAGTTTTTATTGAAAAGAATTCCCAGCATCTTGAAGAATGAGGAAGTGGCTCTTATTTTCTGGCCCTTGTTTCCAGCAACCAGTTACACATGCCCCTGCATCATTTGCACAATCTGCCCGGCCTGCATTACACCTGATTGCCTGAAAACGACTTGTCCATTTTTAAAAACCATCATGGTAGGAACACTTTGAATTTGGTGCTTTTGGGCGATGGCCGGATTGCGATCCACATCAATTTTTAATATCCTGATTTTATCTCCCATCTGATTCTTGACTTCTTTTAAAATAGGTGGCATCATTTTACAGGGTTGACACCACTCTGCTGAGAAGTCGATTAAAACAGGTTTTTCTCCTTGGATTATTTCTGTGAATTTGCTCATGATTTACATTCTTTTTCTGAACCCAAATCAAATGTTGTGCCGACAGCGTTTATCTGACAAAAACGCATGCATTACCCCTGCTTCGAACGTCCTGCTTCGAGTGTCCACGCTCGACGTTGAATACAGACTTACTCCTGTTTCTGTCGTCATCGCCCGAAGTCATCTTCAAACCACCCATTCCCTGCACCGGGATAACAATCAATTTCAGGGACATAAGGTTTGATGTCGAGCAGGGGAGTACCGTTAATCATATCTGCCCCTTCGAAGTGAATGATATTATTCTCAACGGATTTTATCTTTACAGTAGTCAGTCCAATTTTATTTGGCCGGAGTGGGCTGCGGATGGCAAAAACACCACGGGGAATTGTCCTGCCTTTGGGATATTGCAAAAGTTTTAAATCTTCATCTTTTTTATGAAAATAAAAAATCAAATGCGCATGGGAAAACGTGTTGAGGTCTTTCAGCCCTTTTGCAAATTCTTCAAAAATTTCAATGCTTCCATCATTGTTTTCTCCAAAACGCCCTTGTCTCGGTATTTTTTCTGTTCCGTCAAATGGTGTATGGATAATGCCGATTGGATTGAAGGTGATTTTCTGGGTAGTCATTTGTTTATGTTTTCTGTTACAAATTAGCTGATCTTCAACTCCCTCAGATAAAGCTGAACCGTATTATCCAACCCATAATACAAAGCATCACAAACCAGTGCATGGCCAATGGAAACTTCATCAATCCAAGGGATATTCCTGACAAAATAATTCAGGTTAACCAGGTTCAGGTCATGTCCGGCATTCAGTCCAAGGCCAATTTTTTTGGCAAATTTAGCAGCCTCAATAAATGGGGCGATGGCTTCTTCTTTTCCATTAGAAAAATCAGCTGCGTAGCTTTCGGTATATAATTCAATGCGGTCGGTGGCGGTGGCTTTGGCTCCTTCAACCATTTCTATGTCGGGATCAACAAAAATGGAGGTACGGATATCGGCATTTTGAAATTGCCCGACAACATCTTGCAGGAAAGTTTTGTGTTTAATAGTGTCCCATCCATGGTCAGATGTTAACTGATTCGGATCATCAGGTACAAGTGTAACCTGGTCAGGTTTGTGTTTTAACACTAGAGCAATGAACTCCGGTGTGGGATTGCCTTCAATATTGAATTCTGTTTTAATCAAGGGGCGGAGTAATTCAATATCCTTTCGGGTGACATGCCTTTCATCGGGTCGGGGGTGAACCGTTATTCCTTGTGCACCAAAACGTTCACAGTCAACGGCAATTTTCTGAACATCAGGAATATTTCCGCCACGTGCATTTCGTAAAGTGGCTATTTTGTTTATGTTTACACTCAGTCTTGTCATGGGTTTGATGGTTGTGTACACTCCGAATAGTTGGTATCGTCTTTACGAGCACAGCATGTTGGCAATGTGTGTAAGTGCGAAGCAATCTCTGAAATTATAATTCGATTGTTAGATTGCTTCACGCCATCCCACAGGCTTTCCCGTTGTGTTCGCAATGACGTGCCTTTTTTATTTTCCAAGTGGACTCATGGTTTAATGGTTTGAGAAAAAATGAAGTAGCAAAATTACTAAATTGCAAGCCAAAACCATCATAATGAAAGTTGTTATTCAAAGGGTGTCGCATGCCTCAGTTTCAATCAACGGAAAAGTAAAATCAAAAATCGGTGAAGGCCTCCTTATATTATTGGGGATTGAAAATGCCGATACGCAAGAAGATATCGACTGGCTTGCAGGGAAAATCGTACGACTACGCATTTTTAATGACAATGATGATGTAATGAACCTTTCGGTGAAAGATGTTGATGGAGAGGCAATTGTTGTAAGTCAGTTTACGCTTCACGCCAGTATAAAAAAAGGAAACCGGCCTTCATACATTCATGCTGCTGGCCCAGAAGTGGCAATACCTCTTTACGAGAAGTTTATAAAATCCTTGGAAAAACAACTGGAAAAACAAGTTGGAACCGGTGAATTTGGTGCAATGATGGATGTGGAATTGGTAAACAGCGGACCTGTGACAATTATCATCGATACTAAAAACAGAAGCTAAATCAATTTGCAGGTTTGGAAATGGTTAATTTTGAAAATCAGCTATTTCACTGAAAACGGTTTTGACAATCAATCAAACTCTAGGCACTCGAAGTACTTCAAACTTTAGGCACTCAATAATTACCTCCTCCCGTTTCTTCTTCTTGCTTTTGCTTCGCGGTCTAAAAACTCATCAATAGCCATTGTCATTGAGGGAGCAGTTTGGGTAGGTGCGCCAATATTTAGTTTCAAACCCGCTTCCTTTACTGCTTTTGCAGTTGTAGGTCCAAAGGCAGCAATCAGTTTATCACCCTGATCATAATTAGGAAAATTGCTGAATAATGATTTGATTCCGGCAGGACTGTAAAAAATAATAATGTCGTACTTACTCACTTCTACCTTTGATAAATTACTCGCAACTGTACGGTAAATAACAGCATTCGAATAATTAATCTTGTCTTTGTCAAGCAACTTAAACATGGTTTGTTTGTGGATGTCGCTGGAAGGGACAAGAAATGTTTCATTCCGGTGTTTTCGTATAACTTCCATCAGGTCAGCAAAATTCTGTTTGCCGTAGTGAATTTTCCTCTTCCGGTACTGAACATATTTTTGTAGATAATAAGCCGTTGATTCTGAAATGCAAAAATATTTTAACGAATCTGGAATTTCAAAACGCATTTCTTCTGCCATCCGAAAGAAATGGTCAACTGCATGACGGCTGGTTAAAATAATAGCCGTATGGCCATTAAATGTTCCCTTTGCCCGTCTGAATTCCTGAGCAGAAATACCTTCGACCTTAATAAATTTATGAAAATCAATTTTCACATTAAACTTCTTGCACAAATCACCAAAAGGTGATTTCTCAAGGTCGGCGGGCTGGGGTTGTGAAACCAAAATGTTCTTTATCTTCAATACTCTACCTTTTAAATCCAAACACTTTCCTTCTATTGAAACAAACCTCAAAATCTGCTTAAAAACGCTGGTTTTCAATGAACTTTATCAGCAGTAACAAGGGTATTATTTCGAGCGTGCAAAGATAGATAATTAAATGATACAAAGAAAAGGTTGAATTGCTTTTGCCAATGACAATAGTTTGAAACCATTTGATAGCGTTGGCAATAAGAATGATAAAAATAAAAAAATAAAAAAAATAATTCGATTGGGTTGCCAGAAAGAGTATCAATATAGATAGTGCCAAAAATCCCGTCATATTGTCAATGTCAATGTAAAACCGTATTTGCTGAAAAGCCAAATCTCTCGTCTTAAATAAAAAACCTGCGAGCACAATAAAAACAAGTTTGTACAAGCTATAGCCAACGAATATGAATGATGTAACTACAATAAGATAAGTTTGTGATTCGTCAATAATATGCGGTTGAATGATGGTCTGAATGGCTACATAAACGAAAAGAATAACGACAGCCAGATAGTTGAGGTAAAAGAAAAATGGAAACAAGAAGCCAGATTTTTGATGTGCAATGTCACTCTGACTTTTGAACGATTGCTTTATCTGTTGAAAAAGGTTACGGCGGTTAGGCATAACAAACCACAAAACAACAATAAATGCCATCTGTAAAAGCAACATATTTGTCAACCAGTCATGGGGCGAAGAAACTCTCAATAAAGGTGTAATTTCGGTGGGTAACGATCCATTGACTAAGGGGTGAAGAAATGTTCCTTGAATACTGTCATTCATAGTTTGCAGTTGGGGAAACTCCTCAGTAAAAGTTATCAGACTGTCAGGATACCAGCTCATTGTTTCTTGAAAATGACCAAAGCCGGTTTTTATGGTATCTTGGAATGACAAAATTCTACCTATTATTTTTATTGTTGCGCAAATCTACGAGCAAAACCCATTCGTTTAACGAAATTAATTACGAAAATTCAAGCTGTTAAAGAAAAAGTAATGGCTATAATTGGTCATAAGTTTCACTGCCATTGATCATTGGTTTTGCTGTTGCTGGTCATAGGCTTTACTATCAATGGTCGTAGGCCCTGTATTGTTAGTTTTATATTGTGAGTAGTATCAATTTGTTAAGGTAAACTGATAAATCCAAAAAAAAATCCTTCATTTTACTTCTACTTATTTGGACTGACGATAAATAACAATCAAGGGTTAAAAATCTGATAAATTATTCTACTTTTGTTCGACTTGTTAATTAATTAACAGCTATAAAAACAAATTTAATTGTGATGAAAAAGACAATTCTGTTCTTGTTGGTCATTCTGCCACTCATCTTCTTCGGACAGGAAGAAAAAAAGTTTAATGTAAAATTCAGCGGTTTTGTAAAGACTGATATTTTCTTTGATTCACGTCAAACAATTTCTGTTCGTGAAGGGCATTTTTTACTCTATCCAATGAATGAAAATCTTGACCCCGATGGTGAAGATATCAATGCCAAGTCTAATTTTAATATGCTCAACAACCAAACCCGGCTTCGGGTGTTGGCCACCGGGCCCGATGTTTGGGGAGCAAAAATTTCTGCTTTTGTCGAAGGGGCATTTTTCGGTGCCATTAATCCTGACATCAACGAGTTCAGGTTGCGTCATGCATTTATCAAAATGAAATGGACAAAAACACAATTATTGATTGGCCAGTACTGGCATCCACTGTTTCATACCAAGTGTTTTCCGGGGACGGTTTCCTTCAATACAGGGGCTCCATTCCAGCCATTTTCCCGTAATCCACAAATTCGCATTACCCAGGCATTGGGAAAGTTTAACCTGGCCTTTACCTTTTTAACACAACGTGATTTTGCTAGCTTCGGCCCAATCGGTGTTACCTCTTCATATTTAAGAAACTCGGTTCTTCCGGCACTTAATTTGCGTTTTGAATATTATACTAAAAACAAAGAAAAAGGAACATCATTTTTGATTGGATTGATGGCCAATTATAAAATGCTTCAGCCTCGCTTACAAACAAGTCAAGGATACAAAACCGATACGAAAGTTGGTAGTCTGGGCTTTTCGCTCTTTACTAAATACGAAACCAATCATTTTGCTGTAAAATTCTATAGCTTTTATGGAGAGGATGCATTCAACCTTACCATGTTAGGAGGCTATGCCATAGAAGATTATACAGACATCACAAAAGGATTTGTTGCTTATACACCCATTAAAACAGGCTCGGCCTGGTTGGAGGCTTATTATAAAGGGAACACTTGGCAAGTGGGAATTTTTACCGGCATCACAAGAAACCATGGTTCCAACAATGTTATCAATGATCTGAATGTATATTTAAAAGATGAAAGCAGTTCAAATGGTCAAGTTTTCTACAGTCGGGGAAATAATATCGATTATGTCTATCGCATCTCTCCACGCTTAATTTTGAATTATGGAAAATTCCGCGTAGCTCCCGAAATAGAATATACAGTGGCTGCTTATGCTACCAAGGATGACAATGGATTATTAAACAGGGACGAATACGGTAAAATTACAGATTCAAAAGCTATTGGAAATGTACGGGTCTTAATAGGAGTTTATTATTTCTTTTAGAAAAAAATACAGTAGAGACGCATTGCATTGCGTCTTATCGAGAAATAAGTCAAGCGTTTCAATATGAATATAATAAATAACACATAATATTTTTCATTTAATTATTAAAGCTATGGCAAATAAGATTACGAGTTTCAAAGAGTACCTCCAGAAGTACCAGGAAAGTGTTGCAAACCCAGAAGGTTTTTGGGCAGAGATTGCAGAAGCCAATTTTTGGCGCAAAAAGTGGGACAATGTATTGGACTGGCGTTTCGATGGACCGGATGCACCCGATGTGAAATGGTTTGTAAACGGTAAATTGAATATCACCGAAAACATCTTCGAAAGAAATATGTTTATGCGCAAAGACCAGACAGCAATTATCTGGGAACCTAACGACCCCAAAGAAAAAGAGGTCAGACTGACTTATGGTGAACTTTTCGATAAAGTAAAGCAGTTTGCCAACGGTTTGAAAAAAATAGGTGTTAAGAAAGGTGACCGCGTTGCCATTTATCTTCCCATGGTTCCTGAATTGGCCATCGCCATGCTTGCCTGCGCAAGAATCGGTGCCATTCACTCCATCGTTTTTGCCGGTTTTTCATCAACAGCTCTATCCGACAGGTTGAATGACTGTAGTACGAAAGCACTCATTACTTCTGATGGAGGTTATCGTGGAACAAAAACCATTCCGCTAAAAGATATTGCTGATGAAGCCTTGTTAAAAAGCCCGACTGTTGAACACAATATCGTTCTGAAAAGAACAGGACAGGATATCAACTGGACAGAAGGTCGCGACATTTGGTGGCATGATCTGATTGATGGCGTTGATTGTGAAAATACTGCCGAAGTAATGGATGCTGAAGACACCCTTTTCATTCTTTATACATCCGGTTCAACC
>QMPA01000078.1 GCA_003650365.1 Bacteroidota bacterium
CTGGCTTAATCATTTACATTGGTTTGCTTATCATTGGCGTTGATTTTCCCTTATTATGGGGTCTTATTGCATTCATTCTAAATTTTATTCCCAGCATCGGTTCTATCTTTGCTGCTATTCCGGCTGTTTTACTGGCCTTTATCCAATTGGACCCTGTTAGCGGACTAGTAACCGGAATCCTATATCTTGTAACCAATGTAGTAATTGGCAGTATTCTGGAGCCTCCACTTATGGGAAAGAACCTTGGTCTGTCCCCTTTGGTTGTTTTTCTTTCTATATTGCTTTGGGGCTTTGTTTTGGGTCCCATTGGGATGTTAATTTCAGCACCATTGACAATGATTGTGAAGATAATTTTCGACCATCGGCAATCAACACGTTCTATTGGTATTATGCTTGGTGATAAATCCTCGTTGAGGATATTGCAAAAGGAAAATGAGAAAGAAAAAGAACCGATTGACTTTTCCTAATAAAGTTCTAAAGTAGATTTATTTTCTGCAACAACCAACCATGGAAGATATCCTTACTTATGTTATTGTTTTTGGGGTAATTATTGGCGGGGTAGCCATTTGGCAGCTCAGGCGTAGCAAAGCAAGACCATATGTGTTGTCCACACAAAACTATCCAGAATTACAGCTGCGGGTTATTATTCAGAAACAAGATGGAAAAACAAAAGATTTCCTTGTTCAGACAACTGGTTTACAGGAGTTAAGTGTCAGTAGTTTATTTGTAGAATTAATCTCAAAATCAAGAAGCTTTGCAAAAATTGATACCGGATTGATTCATAAAAATCTTGATTTACCAATTCTTATTCTACAAAATCAAGTTATTCAATTTATTTACCCTTTTGATTCTTTTAAAAAGTATTTACAAAGCAGCGATTTTAAGTTTAAGTCATTTCGTGTAGTTTTGGAAGATGGGAATGGAAAAAAGTACAAATCCCATGAAATGGCTTTCAATAAAAACTGGGTAATTTATCGACCAGATACAGGCAGGTATAATTAATGGCTTTTTTGAAAAAGACCATTCAACCGAGTATGCGAATGTCGAAAATCTGACTTACTGTCCAAAAAAGAATTACAAAAGTAGTGTTCTAAACTTCCAGTCTCAATCCATCGTAAGCCAATTGGATAAAATCGGGCAATTCTTTTTCAACTTCTTTATGAAAGCCCAGGAAGTGGCTAATGTGCGTTAGATAAGCTTTTTCGGGCCTGAGAAACTCAAGTACCCGAATGGCTTGTTCGAGGTTGTAATGTGATACATGTGGCTCTTTCCTAAGTGCGTTCAGAACAATTACTTTGCAGTCTTGTAATAGGTGCAGGCTTGAAGGCGGAATATAATTGGTGTCGGTAATGTAGGCAAAATCACCAATTCGAAAGCCAAAAACTTCCATGCTGTAGTGCAAAGCCGGTAGGGGCTGAATGGAGACCGGACCGATAGAAAACCGGCTACTGGCGATGGTGTGCAGCTTAAAAGAGGGAAGGCCTGGGTATTTGGAATTTGAAAAGGCATAGGAAAATTCTTGCTTGATGGCTTCTTGATCGCGGGTGCTTGCATAAATATCCATCGGTTTACGAAAAAGAAAATTGAATGAACGAACGTCGTCCAAACCTGCAATATGGTCTTTGTGGTTGTGGGTAATAAGGATGGCATCCAGACGTTTTATTTTTTCGCGAAGCATTTGGTAGCGGAAGTCAGGGCCAGCATCAATCGTAAAAACTTTGTCGTTTACTTCGATAAGAATGGATGAACGCAGCCGCTTGTCTTTGGAGTTATTGCTGTTGCAAACAGCACACGGACAGGCGATAACAGGAACGCCTTGCGAAGTGCCTGTTCCGAGAAAACGGATTTTTATTTTCGGGTTTTTCAAATGTAGATTTATGTAGAATTATGGTTTCATCATTAAAACAGACAATCGTAATAATTTTGTTTCAAAGATAAATCGTTTCTTTTTACTTTTACATCTTTAATTGCGATCATTAATCAACAGCTTTGTTAGAACCGATAAAAAAAGTCATTCAGTTGTTCTTTGCAGGAAGGCAAAAAATCAGATCTCACCGCATGAGACTGATCAATGATTTGACGGATGTTTCGCAACTTGCCTTATTTTTTTGCATTAATACAAAAGAGGAGCTAAAAGAAATTGCAGACTTTCTTGTAAAAATAAAAACACCCGGAAAGCAAGTGACAGCCTATGTTTTCTGTCCTGCTTATGATACGCTGGATGTTGTTACTGACAAATCTATTCTGTTTTTTAACCTGACTGATTTCACAATATTTGCAAAAATGAAAGAAGAATTGAAGTCAAATATTCAGGATTTGTCGTTTGAACTGATGGTCAGTTTTGTCAGGACTTCTAATCCTTTCTGTCATTTTTTACTTGCCGAAATAAATGCAGATTTTAAAGTTGGCCCCAATAATCCTGATATGACCAATGTTTACGACTTATGTGTGAAATATGATACAGATAATTTGGGATTTGCGCATTTTCACCAACAGGTGATGCACTATTTAAGTGTATTGAATATTGAAGCAAAACACAATTGATTCTTCTGTTTGGGAAGTTGTATTCTTGCTGTTAGTCATTCCTTAATTATTATGAAATGTAGAAACCGAATTCGATAAAGCTGATTACTTTTGCCTTCCAAAAATTTCAATTAATTATTACTGATGCTTTTTCAAAACCTACAGCTTAACATTGATGAAAAACGTGCTTTCCGTTTGCATATGGGATATATGGCTATTGAAGGCATTATCCTTGGGGTGCTTGCACTAAATGAGTTTGTGTTTATCAAAAGCCTGTTGGGGACAAATTACCAGTTGGGGTTACTGTTTCAGTTTAGCATGGTAGTGTTTTTGTTTTTGATACTTATTAACGAGTTTATCAAAAGGGTAAAAAACAGAAAAAGGATGCTGCGCCTGGTAGCAATATTTACGCGTTTACCCCTGGTTTTGTTATTGTTTTTTCCGGGAGCTATAAGTACAATACTGGCCAATAATTATTACCATTATATCTATTTGTTTCTGTTCCTTATCTACTTTTCAGGAAATGTTGTTATTTATCCCAATATCAATTTTCTGTTGAAAACAAATTACCGCCACCAGAATTTTGGCAAACTCTACAGCTATGCTACTACGTTAAATAAGGTGATTATGCTGGTGGTCACTTTTGCTTACGGATATTTACTGGATTTCGACAATTTTGCCTTCACCTGGGTTATTCCGATCGTTGCAGTTTTGGGTGTGTTATCAGTATTTATTCTTTCAAAACTGAGTTACCCGATTGAACAGCAGGTCAATCCCTCAAAAAGTATTCTGGCTTCGGTAAAAGATTCAATACTTGAAACGAAAGGGATTTTGGTTCACAATGTTCCTTACCGCCACTTCGAGTTGGGTTTTATGTTTTACGGACTCTCGTTTATGATTTCGGTAACTGTAATTACCATTTACTTTTATGATGCCTTGAACCTCAATTATGCCAGTGTTGCTTTTTACCGGAATGCTTATAATATTGTTGCAATTTTATTGCTTCCATTTTTTGGAAAACTATTGGGTAATATCGATCCCCGGAAATTTGCCAGTGTTTCTTATGCTTCCATTGCAGCCTACATATTTTTTGTCTTGTTAACGGATTATTTTCCTGCAAGTTTTGTTTTTGCTGACATTACGGTTTATTACACTTTGTTGTTTTACATTTTGTTTCACGGCATTTTTGCTGCTACCATGGTTTTGCTTTGGAACATTGGTTCGGCCTATTTTTGCAAGCCGAACGAAGCCGGGACTTACCAATCGCTCCACCTTTCACTTACCGGCTTTCGCGCACTTTTTGCCCCTTTGTTAGGTGTTTTATTTTACGAAATGTTTGGTTTCGCCGCAACCTTTTTAATGGCGATAGCATTGCTGTTTATGGCCATTGGATTAATGGTCTGGTCGTACAGGAAGGAAAAAAAACAGCGTCAAATTAAATAATGTGAGGACTTAACGTTTTACGGCAAATGCTTCTCCAAATTCAATTTTGCCTTCTTGCTTTACTTTGTAGGGAAAATAATAGACGGGTTCAATTTCTCCTGTTGATAAAGTAATGTCGACGGCCACTGTTTCGATAGGACCTTCACCTTCTTTCATTTGAACACCGGCTTCGAAAGTAATGCCAAAAGCCTTTATCTTCCCTTTTTCCATTTCATCTTTGCAATAAATGGTCAGTCCTTCTATGACTTGTCCGTTTGTTGGCATATTCTTTTTATCCAATTCAAATTCCAGCGGATGGACTTGTCCCTTATTGTCAAGATAAGCGCCAAATGGATAAAATTCGCCTGTATCTTCAAGAAGTTCGTTGGCGTATTCAAACGAATGATCGATAATTTTCTGTGTATCGTTGTTCATGGTTTTGTTTTTTATTTTTTTGTCAGACGCTGCCAGGTCCTCATGGACGTTGGAGGTCTTAATAGTCTCTCAATCTCAAGTCTTATAGTCTTTTATGGTAAAGCAACCCCTAATTCTCCCCTTGGGGGGAGATGTCCGCAGGACAGAGGGGTCAATACCCATACTTCCCTTTCCATCGTTCTTTTAACTTCTTCCTGTCCTCATTCTCGCGTGGATTGTTTCCCGGCTCAAAGATTTTTGTTCCTTTAATTTTATCAGGAAGGAATTCCAACTCAACAAAGTTGTCGGTATGTTGATGGGCATATTTATAATCTTTTCCGTAACCGATATCCTTCATTAATTTGGTTGGTGCGTTCCGTAAATGTAGCGGTACAGGGAGATTTCCTGTTTTCTGAACCAATGCCTGTGCTTCACCAATTGCCATATAACTCGAATTGCTTTTGGGCGAATTCGCCAAATAAACAGCCGTTTGTGAAAGAATAATCCTCCCCTCAGGCCAGCCGATTTTGCTGATGGCATCGAAACAGCTGTTGGCCAACAGCAGTGCATTGGGATTGGCATTTCCGATGTCTTCCGAAGCCAAAATCAACATTCGGCGGGCAATGAATTTTGGGTCTTCTCCGGCTTCTACCATCCTTGCCAACCAGTAAACAGCAGCATTGGGGTCGCTTCCGCGCAATGATTTAATGAAAGCCGAAATGATGTCGTAATGCATTTCACCCTGCTTGTCATAAATGGCAATGTTTTCCTGGATGACATCCTGAACGGCTTTGTTCATGATAAGTACTTTCTTTTTGCTCACCTTTTCCTGGTAAACAAACAACTCTAAAGCATTCAACAGTTTGCGTGCATCCCCTCCGGAAATCCCCAACAGGGCTTCATCTTCTTTAATTTGAATCTGAATATCGAATTGCTTTTCAAGTGCAGCAACTCCGGTATTGAGCAATCTTCTAAGGTGTTCAGATTCCAACGGTTTCAGAATATAAACCTGGCAACGAGAAAGAAGTGGAGAGATAACTTCGAAAGAAGGATTTTCAGTAGTAGCTCCAATAAGTGTAATGATTCCTTTTTCGACGGCATTCAGTAATGAATCCTGTTGCGATTTACTAAAGCGATGGATTTCATCAATAAACAAGATAGCTGAACCACCGAACATTTTTGCAGAATTGATCACTTGTCGAACGTCCTTCACACCTGAACTAACCGCACTTAATGTATAGAACTCCCTTTGAAGTGTTTGCGAAATAATATGTGCTAAGGTAGTTTTGCCAACACCAGGAGGTCCCCACAAAATCATGGATGGAATATTTCCCGATTCAATACTTCTTCGCAGGATTGCACCTTCTCCAACCAAATGTTCCTGACCGATGTATTCGGAAAGTGTTTGTGGGCGAAGTTGTTCGGCTAGGGGAGAGGGCATGGGTTTTTGATGTTAAAAGTTATTGGTTCAATGTTTAATGTTCAAGTGAAAACAAAAATACGCAAAAAGAAAAAGGACTTCTTGAAAAATGTGTATTTTTGAATAAATGCAGGAAGGCCTAAAAAAGGAAATCAGTTTTCGAACCAGCCGCAGCAGTGGGGCAGGAGGGCAGCATGTGAACAAAGTGTCCACACGTGTGGAACTGCTGTTCGATGTTGAAGGTTCTAGTGTTTTGTCAGAAGAAGAAAAAGTAATCATCAAAGATAAACTGACAGCACGTATTTCGAAGGATGGAATTTTAACTGTTGCATGTGAGGAAACCAGAAGTCAGTCAAGAAATAAAGAGATTGCTTTTGAAAAATTTACTGGTTTAATTGAAGATGCCCTGAAACCGCTTAAAAAAAGAGTGCCAACAAAACGTAGCAAAGGATCAATTGAAAAACGACTGAAGGACAAAAAAGCCGTATCTGATAAAAAAGATGCAAGGAAGTTTAAGGACGAATAAAAAGATAGCCGCGAATGCATGAATAAAATAATGTGATTGGGCATGTTTTTTTAGTCTTGCATCCTGGCTCTTTAATCTTGGTTCTTTTATCCTCATTCTAAAAAACGAACGTATGAAATTATTGATGATTTATTGTGCAAAGTTTGGTTATACACCTCAGGTACATACTTTGCCGGAGTTTCCGGAAGTAAAAGAAGGACAGGAGTTTGCAGACTCACTAGTTGCCTTTATTCACGCAGAAGAGCAGGATGAAGAAAACCTGAAAGCAGTGGAAACCAAGATGGTGAAAAACCTGAAATGGGCAGCCAAGAAGAACAATACCAGAAAAGTGGTTTTACATTCGTTTGCTCACCTGGCTGAAACAAAAGCGAATCCTTTTCTTACAAAAGATTTATTTGACAAGGTCGAACTGCGTATGCAAAATGCCGATTACGAATGTGTACAAACCCCCTTTGGTTATTTCCTGGATATTGATGTGCAAGCACCCGGTATTTCTCAGGCAAGGATATTTAAGGCTATCTAAAAATTTCTTCTATTGTTTGATAATGTCATTTTTTTTACCAAATAATTTGATTTATAACTCAAAGATAACCAGAGTGAAATGGATTATTCTTAAAAAAATCAAAAGTTTTTTAATAAGGGGGGGTACAATTATTATTTTTTCTGGTACTAATACTTGAAGCGGTAAACAAAACAAGTGCTTCAAAAAGGGATTCAGGGCTGATCCTCTCGCAAAGCCCAAAGTTTTATAGATTGGTCAAAAAAAGGAAACCTCAGGTTTCCTTTTTTAGTTTTACAAATTGCTGTTACTCTTCCTGGAAAGAAATAAACCTTTTTCTTTAATTGTTTTGGCAATTACCATTGGTACATATTTTTCCCATTTGGTATTACCTTCCTGAATCATTTTCAAGACTTCCCTTGCTTTTACGTGCAATTGCTCCGACATATTGCTTTGGATGTCGAGAATGAAATGATTTTCCTGAAGATATTGATATAAAAAACGGATGCTGTTTTCTACTTTGATATTTTTTGAAGTGGTCAATTCTTCACTTCCCTTTTTTAGCGTTGGGTAAATGTACAGTTTCAGATTTTGTGGAAATAGTTTGCCCAGCGCTTCTAGAATTCCACCTTTCAGTTGTTTGTAGTATTTCTCATCCAATACGCTTTCTAGTGCAGGAACACCCATGACTATTCGAAGTTTTTTTACTTGAAATTGGGAGAAAAAATCAACCAATTTATAATACTCTCTTATTTCTGAAACCATCACATTTTGTCCAATCTGGTTCAGCATATCAACCCTTTCCAGAAAATCACGGTCATCAATTTCTCCTTCGTTTAACAGGTTGTTTAAAGTAATTTCACAAAAAGACAAAGTATTCCCAACAGTGTAATCTTCATCTTTCTGAAAAAGTTGCAAGCTTGTATTTAAAATATCTTTTGAAATGTAGGTGATGGGACGGAAACTACCCCTGAATGCCAGCACATTTTTTTTGTAAAGCATTTCTGAAGGCTGCTGCACATTGCCTTTGTTGTCGAACATGATTGCCCTGGTCATCCCATTCTTCACCAATTGAACCCCAAGCAAACGGTTGTCGACATAATCCAGGTCAGGCCCAGACATGCGTATCATGGTGATTCTTAGCTGGTCAGTGTTTAAATTGTCAATCAGCGATTGAAGAAAAATATTTGGGTGTTGGTGATAATTTTTACAAGCATACAAGAGGTTCACGCCCAAAACTCCAAGCGTTCTTTGTTGTAGCAACCCATCATTTTCAAGCAGTTTTGCATGCAGAATAACCAGGTTTGCTTCCTGCCCAGCATGCAATTGGAATTTAACACCCATCCATCCATGGCTGTAATTTGTTTTGGAAAAGTTAAGCACTTCAACTGTATTGGCAAAAGCAAAGAAAGAAGTATGCTTCCTTTTGGAAGCCAATAATTTAGTCACTTCCGTATATTCACGATCAAGCATTTTTAAGAGACGCCCTTCAGAAACGTATCTTCCGGATTTATTTTTATTGTAAAGTGAATCGCTAAAACTTTTGTCGTAGGCAGAAATAGTTTTTGCAATGGTTCCGGAAGCACCACCGGCCGTAAAAAAATTTCTTGCTACTTCTTGTCCACCGCCAATTTCAGCAAAACTTCCGTAAAAATTAGTATCAAGATTAAGCTTTAAAGCCTTTCGATTAGTTGGTGTTGATTCATGCTTCATATTTTGGTTAATTGGTTATTAGATAATTGGTCACTGGATAATTGGTCATTTGTCTATTATCGAAAAATAGCTATTTATTGTTATTTTAAGTTCTTGATTCCTCATGAAAAGAGTTTAGTTGGGCAGACTCAATTCTCCCCTTTGGGGAGATGCCCGCAAGGCAGGGGGCTTATCTCGTTTCTAATAATTTATCCAACTCTCTGTTCTCGTCTCTTAATCTTGCAGCTTCTATAAAGTCCAGTACTTTCACGGCTTTCTGCATTTCTTTTTTGTTCTTTTCGATGGTTTTTAAAATCGCATCACGGTTCATGTATTGTACAACAGGATCAGCCGCAATACTAGTTTCAAGACTTTCGGCATAAGCTTTCTCTTTGAGTTGGGCATCAACAACACTGGTCTGTCCCATGATGGCATCGGTTGATTTTATGATGGCTTTGGGAGTAATGCCGTGCTTTTCGTTGTAGGCCAGTTGTTTCTCTCTCCGTCTATCGGTTTCTTCAATTGTGCGTTGCATCGATTTGGTAATTTTATCGGCATACATAATCACCTTGCTATCGAGGTTACGGGCGGCACGTCCTGCTGTTTGTGTCAGGGATTTTTCAGAGCGAAGGAAGCCTTCTTTGTCAGCATCCAGAATGGCGACCAGCGAAACTTCGGGCAAATCAAGTCCTTCGCGAAGCAGGTTCACACCCACAAGCACATCAAAATTGCCAAGCCGCAGATCGCGCAATATTTCCACACGGTCCAAAGTATCCACATCCGAATGGATGTAACGCGTTCGAATATCGAGCCTAACGAGGTATTTAGTCAATTCCTCTGCCATTCGTTTGGTAAGCGTGGTTACCAGAATGCGTTGCTTTTTGTAGATGGTATCTTCAATTTCATCCAAAAGATCATCAACCTGATTTATACTGGGCCTTACCTCAATTATTGGGTCAAGTAATCCTGTCGGACGGATGAGCTGTTCAACAACAACACCTTCCGATTTCTGCAATTCAAAATCAGCAGGAGTGGCACTTACGTAGATTGTTTGGCCGGTTATTTGTTCAAATTCATCAAAATTTAATGGCCTGTTATCCATTGCCGAAGGAAGCCGGAAACCATATTCCACCAGATTTTGCTTGCGCGAACGGTCGCCACCATACATGGCTTTGATTTGTGAAACAGTAACATGGCTTTCGTCAATTACGGTAATGAAATCCTCCGGGAAATAATCCAACAGGCAGAAGGGGCGCGATCCGGGTTTTCTACCGTCGAAATAGCGTGAATAGTTTTCAATCCCCGAACAATAACCCAGTTCCCTCATCATTTCCAGATCGTAGGTTACACGATCTTCAAGGCGTTTGGCTTCAAGATGTTTGCCAATTTCTTTGTAATATTCCACCTGTTTACCCATGTCGAGCTGGATATCAACAAGCGATGATTTCATTTTCTCTTTAGATGTAACAAAAATATTTGCCGGGTAAATGGTGATGTTTTGTAATTTTTCAAGACGTTTTCCGTCCAAAGGATTGATGGTTTCCAATTGTTCAATTTCATCTCCCCAGAAAATAATACGGAAAGCGGTATCGGCATAGCCGGGAAAAACATCAATAGTATCCCCTTTCACCCTAAAATTGCCACGGCCTAATTCGATGTCGTTTCTCGAATACAAAGCATCTACCAGTTTGCGGAGAAATGGATTTCTACTGACTTTCTCTCCAACTTGCAAGCTAAGCACATTGTTGGTAAAATCATCGGGATTGCCAATACCATAAATGCACGAAACCGAAGAAACAACAATAATATCCCTGCGTCCCGATAGGAGGGAAGAAGTAGTATGGAGGCGTAACTTTTCAATTTCCTCATTGATCGATAAATCTTTTTCGATATAAGTATTGGAGGACGGAAGATAGGCTTCAGGCTGGTAATAATCATAATAGGAAACGAAATACTCTACAGCATTCTCTGGAAAAAATTGTTTGAACTCGCCATAAAGCTGTGCCGCCAGGGTTTTATTGTGACTAAGAATAAGTGCCGGGCGATTGGTTTGCGCAAGCACATTGGCCACCGTAAAAGTCTTGCCCGAACCCGTAACTCCCAATAATACCTGTGACTGGTCTTCCCGCTGCAAACCTTCCACCAATTGTTTGATGGCCTCGGGTTGGTCGCCGGTGGGTTTAAAGTCGGAAGTAAGGCGGTATTTCATGGGGCGCAAAGGTAAGGTAAATCATTCGTGCTCATTTAAACTTCCCAACCACAAAATCAAAGGCATTTGAAAAACAATTTTTCTCTGCCTGTCTTGTTCTGAGAAAGGTTGACACAAGAAGTAAACAAATTTCAGGACGAGACAAAGATCCTTATCCCCCTATTCCCCTATTTCCCATAAATTCCCTTATCCCCCCATTTCCTATATACCTTTATTTCCTTATACCCTTATGACCCTATTTCCCGTATGCCCTTATTCCCCTTATACCCTTTTTTCCTATCTTTGAAAACACAAAGAAAATGCCTTACATCCAACCATCCATAGAAGTACTCGGCCTTAGGGTTGATGAGCCGGTAACGATGATAACTGACCTCGTTGTTACTGCAGTGTGTATCTACGCATTTGTACGTTTGTCTCGCATTCCTGTGAAAAACAATGTTCATTTTTACTTGAAATATTATTTCCTGAGCATGGGAATTGCAACGGCCGTCGGTGGTATTATCGGTCATGGATTTTTTTATCTGTTTGCCTTTGCCTGGAAATTGCCCGGCTGGCTAACCAGCATGATTTCTGTTGCTTTGCTCGAGCGGGCGGTTATTTTGTATGCGCGAAAGCTTATCCTTCCATTTCTGGGAAAGCTCTTTGCCTGGCTCAATGTGATTGAATTGGCGACTTTTGTCACCATCACTTTTATTACACTCAATTTCTTTTTTGTGGAAGTACATGCCGCTTACGGTTTGCTAATCGTCACAACCGGTTTTAGCTTGATTGTCTTCATCAAAACAAGGAACAAAGGAAGCCGTACTTTTCTGCTTGCCGTGGCTTTCTCATCCCTTTCGGCTTTGGTTTTTATGAACGAATGGGGGATAAGTATCTGGTTCAATCATTTCGATATTAGTCATTTGTTGATGGCAATAAGTGCGTGGTTTTTTTACAAAGGCAGTTTGCTGATGATTAAGGATCCGCTGGCAATGCCGGAAGAAAGAAATTGAGAATGCTGGATTAGCTGTTGTTTGAACCGGTATCAACTCCTGCTCAAAAAAAATACTTTAGTTTTGTTTTCTCATATTGAGAATTTAGTTTAAAAAATGTTTGGGATAATTTTGTGCTACTATCATAAATAATTAAAAATGATTATTACAAAAAAAATTAAGGTAAAACGGGTCTTAATTGGGACCTGGAAAAACGGTTTGCTTGTTATTCTGGTTTGTACTTTGTCGTTTTTTTTTAGCGAATATGTTTTTCATGAAGTCGTTGAACTTCCCGCTGTTATTCCAACAATATTAGGTACTGCGCTTGCTTTCTTTATAGGGTTTAATAACAACCAGGCTTATGACAGGTGGTGGGAAGCCAGGAAAATATGGGGCGCGCTTGTTAATGATTCCAGATCGTGGGCCAGGCAAATCAACTCTTACCTGAGCCTCCCCGACGGGCAAACCAAAGATGAGTTATTTGAGAAAAAGAAAACTGCCATTTTCAGACACATTGCTTTTTTGTATGCACTGAAAGGCAACCTCAGAAATGAGAAGAAAAATGATTACAAGAAATATATTTCGCAACAAGACATAGAAAAAGTAGAAGGCCAATCAAATATTCACAATGCAATATTAAATCTTCAATCGGGTGAACTGGAAACCCTACGCAGTGATAACTGGATTGATGGTTTCAGGTTTATTGAACTCAATAAAATGTTAATCCGATTTAGTGATGAAATGGGAAAATCAGAACGAATAAAGAACACGGTTTTCCCACCAACCTATAATTTCTATACACGTGTTTTTACCTGGATTCTGATGATCAGCACCACTTTTGTAATTACAAATATGGTTGGATCCTGGTCAATATTCTATGGAGCCCTGATAGGCTATATCTTTATAACAATCCAGTCCATAGGTCAGGCACTTCTTAAACCTTTTGAAGCTGTTCCCACAGGAATTTCGCTGGATCAGATTACAAGAACCATTGAAATTAACCTTCTTGAAACTTTAGGCGAATCGGAAATTCCGGAACCAATAGTAAGTGTGAATAATGAATACGTCATGTAAACCATGCCTAAGCAATACTATTTTATGAGCGACCTCCATATTGGTGGTGATGAGGCACTTGGGGTATGTGATTTCCAGGATGAGCTAATTTCTTTTTTGGATGAGCTTGCCAGCCGGAAAGAAGATGCTGAATTGATTATCATCGGCGATGCTTTTGGTTTGTGGGAGTTTACAGGAGTGGAAGGGATTGAAAAAATCGAAAAACTGATTGGTCAGTTCCCTGAAATTTTTAAAGCTTTCCGTAAAGCCGGGAAGAAAATCAAGATTACGGTTCTTCCAGGTAACCATGACTATGAGTTGGCCTGTTATCCTGA
>QMPA01000079.1 GCA_003650365.1 Bacteroidota bacterium
GAAAACTGAGAATAGTATCCCGAATCAAGAAAAATATTGCTAAATTTGACCTGAATCCAAATGATATTGGATTTGCTAACTTACAGATAATCAGTAATAAGATTTGACGTTAGTCTCAATTTTCAATCATAAATTTTTCCTCTTCAGAACGTACACCTGCTATTACTCCATTGTCTTTCACGCCAATCAATAATTTTCCGCCATCGGTATTGGCGAAGGCAACCAGCGAACGGGCAATTTTTGCAGCATCCGAAATCTCGAATTTGAAATCCAATTGCTGGTGCTCGCCCTGCGCGATAAGGATTTTTATGGGGTGTTGTTTTTTCATGAATTTATATAACACGCTGTTATAAGCGTCCACGCTTGCAGTGGTTACGGTCCACACTTGAAGTTCATCGTATGTTCTTTTTTTTAAGCGTGGACGCTTAAAACGGGGAAGCCCCACTGCTTCAAGCGTCCATGCTTAAATTTCATGTACGTGTTGTTTTTTAAGCGTGGACGCTTAAAACGGGGATGGCCCTCTGCTTCAAGCGTCCACGCTTGAATTTCATGTACGTGTTGTTTTCAAGCGAAAACGCTTGAAACGGGCAATTACAAAAACTCAATATGCTTTTCACCCATTGTTTTCTCACAATAGTGGCAAGCCAGTTTCATATTGCCTTTATGGTCTTGTGTAACCGTAAACTTTGTAGGAATATGCTGGATATTGGTCACACATTTTGGATTGAAACATTTCACAATTTTTTCAACCGTTTCAGGAAGGCGTACCGATTCTTTTTTGGATACATCGTAATCTTTGATTTCAATCAGCGTAGCCGATGGGGCAACCAATGCAATCTTACTGATTTCTTCTTCCTCGAAAAATTTACCGCTGATTTTAATAATCCCTTTCTTTCCAAACTTTTTGCTGTCGAGGTTGGTGCCGAAATAGATTTGCCTGTTTGATTCATCCAAATTCAGCATTTTAAGGACTTGAAATGTATTGTCAGCAGGGATGTGGTCGATAACTGTTCCGTTGCGGATGGCTGATACTTTTAATTCGGTTCTTTTATTACTCATGGTTTTTGTTTTTGTCGTTTGTGCTTGGTCATTGGCTTCGCGTTATTTGGACTCCTAACTCTTAACTCTTAACTCCTAACTCCTAACTCTTAACTCCTAACTCCTAACTCTTAACTCCTAACTCCTAACTCTTAACTCCTAACTCCTAACTTATTTCAATCCTAAAATCGTTGCAATCAATGCCTGGCGAATGTAAACTCCGTTTTTCGCCTGCTGGAAATAATAGGCTTTCGGGTTGTCGTCAACATCTTCAGTTATTTCGTTTACCCTTGGTAATGGATGCAGAACCTTCATATTGTCTTTCGAGTTTTCGAGCATGGCATTTTCAAGGATGTAGGAGTTTTTCACCTTTTCATATTCCAAAGGATCGGGGAAACGTTCGCCCTGGATGCGTGTCATATATAAGATGTCTGCTATCGGGATAACGTCTGTTAACTCTGTGTATTGGTGGTATTCTAAGCCTGCATTTTTCACCCATGTTTTTACCGAGCTTGGCATTTTCAATGAATCAGGAGAAACAAAATGAAACTTTGCGCCAAACAAACTAAGTGCCTGCACCAATGAGTGAACCGTTCTGCCATATTTCAGGTCACCAATCATGGCAATGTCAATATTATCAAGCGTGCTCTGTGTTTTCCTGATGGAATATAAATCGAGTAAACACTGGGTGGGATGCTGATTGGCGCCATCTCCGGCATTGATAATTGGAACCGGAGAAACTTCGCTGGCATAGCGAGCACTTCCGTCCATGGGATTACGCATGATAATCAGATCTGAATAATTGCTGACTGTAAGAATAGTATCCTTGAGTGTTTCCCCTTTTTTCACACTGGAAGTGTCGGCACTGGCAAAGCCGATAATGCTTCCTCCAAGATACTGGACAGCACTCTCAAAGCTCAGCCGTGTTCGTGTGGAAGGTTCAAAAAACAGGGAGGCAATAACGTATCCGTTCAGGATATTCTGCCGTTGATTGGCTTCAAATTCCTCGGCTGTATCCAGTATTCTGAGAATATCGTCCTTGCTGTAATCGGTAATGGATACCAGGCTTTTTCCTTTTAATTTACTCATGATTTATTTGTTGATGGTGCATAAAAAAAGACGGCTGTTCACCGTCTGAAAATAAATTAAACCCGCACTTTTGAAGTGCTTTTTGTTGTGATTGTGTTGTTTCTGAAATCAGATAATTTCTTCATTTCAGGTCACAAAAATACAGCGATTTTGGGCTTTAATTATTTTTATTTATCGACAAAGGGAGGGGAGTTGTTAACAACAAATCATGTGCTCTTCCGGATTTTCAATCCGGTAGTTCGAGGAGAAGGATTTTAAATCCTTTACAGGAGTGGCTTCAGTTTGTTTGGAAGTTCGGGATTGCAAATCCCGAACAGCGGATGGTCACGAATACTCATCCCAACTCTTCACAGTCAAATCCTCCAGTTTGTAACGGCTAATGGCGAAAATAAAAGCACTGGCCAGGCGGGCATTGGTAATCAACGGAACATTAAAATCAACTGCCGCACGGCGAATGGTATAATCATTGTCCAGCTCTTCGCGGCTCAAGTCTTTGGGGATATTGATAACAAGGTCAATTTTCTTGTTTTTGATTAGTTCATAGGCGTTTGGTTCTTTTTTGATATCCGGCCAGTTCACCTGTGTTGACGGAATGTCATTTTTCGCAAAGAAATCATGAGTGCCTTTGGTAGTAAACAAATGATAATCTTGCTCAATCAACAAATGGGCACTTTCCAAAAGTTCAGTTTTCGAACGCATGGGACCCGAGGAAATTAATACATTCTTCTTAGGAATTTTATAACCCACCGAAAGCATGGCTTTCAAAATGGCTTCATAATAGTCATCACCCAAACAACCCACTTCACCGGTTGAGGCCATGTCAACACCCAAAACAGGATCAGCTTTGCTCAAGCGGGAAAACGAAAACTGTGAAGCTTTCACGCCAATGTAATCAATATCGAAAAGTGATTTATTGGGTTTTTCCACTTTCTCACCCAACATAATCCGGGTGGCGTAATCGATAAAGTTTGTTTTGAGAACTTTGCTTACAAACGGCAAACTTCGTGATGCCCGCAAATTACATTCAATCACTTTAATGTCGTTGTCTTTAGCCAGAAACTGGATATTGAAAGGTCCACTGATTTGCAGTTCTTCGGCAATACGACGGCTGATTTTCTTGATACGGCGGATGGTTTCAACATAAACTTTCTGTGGGGGAAACATAATGGTCGCATCGCCCGAATGAACTCCTGCAAACTCGATATGCTCGGAAATGGCATAAACAATAATCTCACCTTTGTCGGCCACCGCATCCATTTCAATTTCCTTGGCATCGGTCAAAAATTTAGAAACCACAACCGGATATTGTTTGGAGACCTGGGTAGCAAGATTCAAAAAATGTTCGAGTTCATCTTTGTTTGAAACAATATTCATGGCTGCCCCCGAGAGCACATAAGAAGGACGGATAAGTACCGGAAATCCAACATCTTTCGTAAAGGAAAAAATATCTTCCATGCTACTTAACTCTTTCCATTGTGGCTGATCAACGCCAATACTATCAAGCATTTCCGAAAACTTATGCCTGTTCTCAGCACGGTCGATAAATTCCGGCTGCGTTCCCAAAACGGGTATATTTTGACGAAAGTAACGCATGGCCAGATTATTGGGAATCTGTCCACCGGTAGAAACAATCACACCAAATGGTTGCTCTAATTCTATAATATCAAGAGTGCGCTCGAAACTGAGTTCATCAAAATACAAACGGTCGGAAACATCATAATCGGTACTCACCGTTTCAGGATTGTAATTAATCATCACCGAACGAAAGCCTTTGTTTTTGATCGTTTTCAGGGCATTGACCCCTGACCAGTCGAATTCGACACTGCTGCCAATCCGGTAAGCGCCCGATCCCAGTACAATGACTGATTTGTTGTCGGCTTCAAAATCAATATCGTGTTCTTCGCCATGATAAGTCAGGTACAGATAATTAGTAACCGCAGGATGTTCTGCCGCCAATGTGTCAATTTGTTTGACGAAGGGGACAATGTTTCTGGATTTCCGGTAGTTTCTCACTTTCAGGATTTCATCATCAGTGCCACCGATTTCTTGATCACGGAATAATAGTCTGGCTATTTGAAAGTCGGAAAATCCATATTGTTTTGCTTTCAACAGTAAATCGTCAGGCATTATATGAAGGCTCTGGATAGTTCGAATAACTATTTCCAAATCGAAAATATTCTTCAATTTTTCCAGAAACCATCGGTCAATTTTTGTGGTTAAAAAGATTTCTTCAACAGTCCACCCTAATTTAAATGCTTCTGCAATAACAAAAATTCGTGTGTCGGTTGGATTGCTTAATTCCTTTTTGATATTGGTGATTTCAAGTTCTTTATTGGCTGTGAATCCATGCATTCCCAGCCCAATCATCCGCAGGCCTTTTTGAATGGCTTCTTCAAAATTCCTCCCGATGGCCATAATCTCCCCAACACTTTTCATACTGGAGCCAATCTCCTTTGAAACCCCCAGAAATTTATTCAAATCCCAACGTGGGATTTTCACAACAAGATAATCCAGGGCCGGCTCAAAGAATGCTGTTGTAGTTTTGGTGACGCTGTTTTTTAATTCGTGCAGACCATAGCCCAATCCCAATTTGGCCGCCACAAATGCTAGCGGATAACCCGTTGCTTTCGATGCCAAAGCACTGGAACGCGAAAGCCGGGCATTGACTTCAATCACACGGTAATCCTCCGAATTGGGGTCGAGGGCGTATTGCACATTGCATTCGCCAACAATACCAACTGATTTTACAATTTCGATGGAGAGCTTCCGCAGTTTGTGGTACTCACTATTGGTGAGCGTTTGCGAAGGGGCAACAACAATACTTTCGCCGGTGTGGATACCCAATGGATCAAAATTTTCCATATTACAAACGGTGATGCAATTATCGTATTTGTCACGCACCACTTCGTATTCCACTTCTTTCCATCCTTTTAGTGATTCTTCTACAAGGATTTGACTTGAATACGAAAATGCTTTGTTAGCCAATTGCTGCAATTCGTTGTCGTTGAAACAAAACCCACTGCCTTGTCCTCCAAGGGTAAAAGCTGCCCGGACAATCACCGGAAAACCAACTTTGTTGGCAGCTTTCAGTGCATCCTCTACTGAAGTTACAGCAATAGATTTTGGTGTTTTTACATTGATGGAATGCAATAGTTTGGCAAATTTTTCCCGGTCTTCGGTTTCAATAATGGCTTCGACAGGCGTGCCCAAAACACGGAGATTGTGCTTTTTGAGAATGCCTTTTTCGAAAAGTTCAATCCCACAGTTTAAAGCGGTTTGTCCACCAAAAGCCAGCAATATTCCTTCGGGTTTTTCTTTCTCAATGATCTGTTCCACAAAATAGCTGGTCACTGGAAGGAAGTAGATTTTATCGGCAATATCTTCCGAGGTTTGCACCGTGGCAATATTGGGATTTATGAGAATGGTTTCGATACCTTCTTCTTTTAATGCTTTGAGGGCTTGCGAACCGCTATAATCGAATTCACCGGCTTCGCCAATTTTAAGCGCACCGGAACCAAGGATAAGGGCTTTTTTAATAGGGGTTTTCATAATGGATTAATTGCTTTAAAGGTTAAGGTTTTGGGAATAGGGGAAATAAGGGCAATAGGGGGAATTGGGAATAGGGGCAATAAGGGGAAATAAGGGGAATAGGAATATAAACAGTTTTCATTTGTTTTGATCTTTTTTAAGTTTTTGAACATATTTGATATAGCCGTTAATCTTGATTTTTGCATCTTCAATCAGAATCAAACCTTTATCAAATACTTCTTTTTCAATATATTTAAGATCAAGACAGGAAATGAGGTGATCTTTTAATTCAAATGTTGAGCCTCTTGAAATCCTGTAAAACCGAGTGCTGTCTTGATAGTTATATCGTCCATAACCTTCGGCAATGTTCGCTGTCGAACTCACGGCTGCTCTGCGCATTTGAGATTTTAGGTTTCCTTCTTCATATGAAGGTAGTTTAGGAATTACTTCATTGTAAAAAAACAACTTCATCTTTCTCGAGTCCTGCCAACAAAAAAGACTTGTAAAATCCTTCTCTTTTTTATACTCCCCGGCCGGTTCTTCAAAAAAATCTTTTTCGTTCATCTTTTTCTATTCTTTTCGTATGTCAGTTTCTTTATACGTTTTCACCCTTATTCCCTATTTCCCCTATTTCCCTTATTCCCCTTATCCCCCCTATTACCCTTATCCCTTATTTCCCTATTTCCCTTATTCCCTTCAATCATCCCAATAAACTCCCCAAACAAAAAGGCAGTATCTGTTGGTCCGCTGGATGCTTCAGGGTGGAATTGCGTTGTAAAAATGGCTTTGGTTTCGTGTTTCAGGCCTTCATTACTTTGGTCGTTTAGGTTTTCAAAAGAGCTTTTCCAGCCGGATGGGATACTGTCATTCTCAACAGCAAAACCATGATTCTGAGAAGTGAGATAGGCTTTGTTGGTACCAACTTTCAAAACCGGTTGGTTGTGGCTGCGGTGGCCGAATTTTAGTTTGTAGGTTTTTGCCCCGGCCGCAAGGGCAATTAATTGGTGACCGAGACAAATACCAAAAATGGGTGGTTCATCTTGAATCGAATCTTTCAAATGAGCAATTGTCGGAATACACATTTCCGGGTCACCGGGGCCGTTGGAAATAAACAAACCGTCAAAATCTTCCTTAGAATAATCATAATCCCATGGAACGCGAATCACAGTCGTGTCAAATCTTAATAAATACCTGACAATATTACTCTTAACGCCACAATCGATGAGTAGAATTCTGTGCTTTCCGTTACCGTAAACCCTTTTTTTTGTGATACTGACTTCGTCAACAAGATTGACTTTATTGGGGTCGTAAAAAGGGATGTCTTTTTCGAAGATAATCTTTGCCAACATCGATCCCCGATCACGGATTATCTTGGTGAGTTTTCGTGTATCGATTCCAAAAAGTCCGGGAACTTTTTCTGTTTTCAACCAATCGCCAAGACTTTGGGTGGCATTCCAGTGGTTGAATTTTTCTGAATAATCGGAAATAATTAATGCCGTAGCGTGGATGTGTTCTGACTCGAAAAACTCCAGCATTCCATCTTTTTCAGTTTTTCCGGGAACGCCATAATTTCCTATACTGGGGTAAGTCAATACCAATACCTGCCCACGGTAGGATGGATCGGTCAGGCTTTCGGGATAACCAGTCATGGCAGTGTTGAAAACAATTTCTCCGGCTACAGAACCTTCAAATCCAAATGAGTATCCCATAAATTCAGAATCGTCTTCAAGGACAAGGGTAGCTTTTTTGTGTTTGTGCATTTGCGGTTATTTTAAAACAGTTCAGGGCACAAAAAAAGACGGTAAAAAACCGTCTTTCATCGTATATTTCTTATTGCTCTTTCTTGTCCTGAACCGTTGTGCATATTATCTTGTGTTCAGGATGCAAATATAACATCACATAACCATACTGCAAATTTTTTTATCGACAATCGGGGTGATGGTTGTTGATAAGTTAAACGGAGTGCTATACCAGTATACGAGTTTTCGCATACCCAGACACTTTAGTTTAATGCTCGTAAGTATAAAACTGTAACCTCAAATCATCCAACAAAAATGCTTGCTTATCCTTATTCCAAATATAAAACTTAATACTGCCTAAATTAGCAGTAAAATCTGGAATTTTGAATCCAATACTCCCATTTTTCCATTGATTTGTTATTTCATCTGGCAGTCGTTTCAGTTTAAATGTTTTGTAAAAAACAGTTCTGCCTGAAGTATCTTTCATGTCGACAACAAAAAGTGCATTGATAGCTGCATTGATTTGTGGTTCAAAGAATTTCGACTCAAAATAAATATAAACATTCTCTTTAAACGAATCAGGAATCTGATATTCAAAGGAAGGACCATAATGCATAGTTTCTGTCAGCTTTGCAGCCGTTGATTCATTTGCAGTCTCCACAAGTAAGTTTGTTTTCCAACCGTTTAAGTTGCCTTCCAGATTTGTATTTGTTTCAAAAAATGGCGTTGTTTGTAAAACACCGTAAAAAGATTCATCGGTTGCTGAAACAATGTGCTTTAAACTTTTATCAGAACGAAGAAATACATAGTTGTATGCCTGTTTGTTCATTGCATCGGGATGAATAATTCCGACAGCATACTGCCATGTTTGAAAAAGGTTGAGGAAGATAGCGACTAAAATAAACAGGCCTGTAAGAATAAGCGGCATTTTCTTTTTAATCGATGAAATCATCAATAATATCACAAGAAAAAACAGCCCGTAGAGATCAACCATTGGCCGCATACCAAAACTGTCACCATAAAACCAATTCCACCAGGAAGAGAAAACATAAACCAGTAAAACAAAGAATGCAAGAAAAGTATAAAACTCGTATTTCGAACGTTTAAAAAGATAGGCCATCGCAGGAATAAGCAACAACATCAAGGGTGTGTAAACAAGCCATCCTTTGCGGAAGCTAAACAGAAAATTAAATATCTCAGGATTACTGAAGTAGAAGCCCTCATTCTGATAACCATAAATAATGGGTTTTCCCGTCTGCAAGAAATTAATAATGAATTGAGGACTCAGTGCAAGAAGGAAAACTAGGGTAGTAGCAAGAAAATGGAAGTTGAATAGTTTGAATTTAATTGTTGCCCGGAATTGCGACAGCGAAGAAGCCAAAAAAGGAAATGCCGCTGCTGCAATTAGATTAACAGGCCGTATAAGAACAACCATCCCAAACCAAAAGGCCGCCATCAGTATCGTATTTCTGTTTTGCGTCAGGAAACTTTTCCGCACAAAATAAAATGTGATGGTAACGATTGAAAACGAATAGGCATGAGAGTGGGAGGGAGCCACCATAGTATAAAAGAAAAGGTTGCTTCCAAAAAAACCAATAAAAGCCATCAACCATGCACTTTCTTTTGAGATTTTATAGGTCGTTGCAAGTTTGACAAAGTAATACAAAGCAACACTCGTCCAAAACAAGGCAGCAAATGCAACAGCATATTGGAAGAAGATATTGTAGCCATCTGTTTCTAATCCTGTCAGGAATGACAATAAATAAGCAATCAGAAAGAAAGGCAATTGAAGCAGAGCTTGTCCGGAAGTAAATTTATTGATTAAAGTTCCGTTGACTTCATGAAAATAATGTCCCTGGTAATCAGGTGGCCGACGGTTTTTTTCAAATTCAAGAACAGTAGTAAAATCGACAGAATGAAAGACAAATATTGCAGGGAGGTAAGCGTATAAACCACTTCCATCCCCGTCAATGATTACTTTCCTTGTTTTGCTGGGGCCAATAAAATTGACAATAGCAAATGAGAAAGCCATCAAAATAAGTAGTAAGCCGATGTGTTTTCTATTGCTAAAACTGAGCTTCATTTACCAATGATTTTTTTGAAGTAAGAGTGCACCGTCCAGGTATTAAAAATTGGTTAAAAATAATAAAATGGGCTTTTGTTTCGTATTTTTGTCAGGAAAACCTCGAGGCTGCATTACAATGTCGTAGCTGAAAGTATGTTTTCACCTTTGCCAAAAATGATATTATAAACCTTAAACGTTGCGCCTTAGCGTCGCCACGTGATAAAACAAAACCCATGAGTAAAAAATTCAATCCCGCAACAGCCATGCAAAACGTACACCAATTTGGTGAGTTTGGTGGTGTAAATCCCTCGATTACCGATTCGGCAACCTATACTTTTCTTGAGGAAAAAACAATGATTGATGCATTCCACGGAGAAGCTGAAGGTTGTTTTCTCTATTCGCGTCATTGGAATCCTTCAAATAAATTCCTTGCGGACTCGCTGGCCGCGATGGAAGGCACCGAGTCAGCCTGGGTGACAGGTTCCGGAATGGCTGCAATAACAACTACCATTCTGCAACTTTGCAATACTGGCGATCATGTAGTAACCAGTGTTACAACCTACGGTGGCACCTTTGCTTTCCTGAAAAATTATTTAACCAAGTTCAATATTGATGTGACTTTTGTCAACATCGAAGACATCGAAAGTGTTAAAAAAGCCATCCGTCCAAACACCAAAGTATTGTACACCGAAAGTGTTACCAATCCCATGCTCCAGGTATCTGATATTCCAACATTGGCAAAGTTGACAGGAGAAAATGGAATTAAACTGGTTGTTGACAATACCTTTACCCCATTAATTATCAGTCCGTTTTTATTGGGAGCCGACATTGTGGTTTATTCCATGACGAAATTTATCAATGGGAAAAATGATTGCGTAGCCGGTGCCATTTGTGCTTCCGATGAATTTATTGCTGCCATCAGTGATGTGAATACAGGGACCGCAATGTTATTGGGGCCGGTGCTCGATCCTTTGCGTTCATCCTCCATTCTTAAAAACTTGGCGACTTTACACATTCGTATGCAGCAACATAGTAAGAATGCGATGTATGTTGCCAATAAATTTAAAGAAATTGGTTTGAAATTCAATTACCCCGGAATGCCAGAACATCCTGGCCATGAGTTGTTGAAGACAATAATGAATGAGCGCTACGGATTTGGCGGAATGATTGCCATTGATGTGGGTACGGCAGAAATAGCTGCACCATTCATGGAGAAAATGCAGGAAGCAGGAATTGGATATCATGCTGTAAGCCTGGGCTATTTCAGAACTTTATTTTCCAATTCTGGGAAAAGTACTTCATCGGAAGTACCCGTAGAAATTCAAAAAGAAATGGGGCTTTCTCCCGGTTTAATCCGTTTCTCGGTTGGTCTTGATGATGATATTGAACGGACATTTAAACTCGTTAAAGAAATTCTTGTGGAGATGCGGTTGATTTAAATTGATTGAAAACATGAAGACGAAACTCGATAAAGAGATCATTAATTCAATGACTAAGAATCCCAATAATTGGAAAGGAATTTTTTATGTGAATAGAAAAGACCCAAGAATTATCGTTCCTAAATTAAATCCATTATTAGGCTGGACCCTAAATTACGGTAACAAATATGCAGTTATAGGCATGGCATTGATCGTGTTAATTATTATTGCTTCCCTGTTTTTATAAATATGAATAAAAGTCTATTCGTCTTTTTGTTATCACTGACTGTGTTTTCACTTCAATCGCAGGTTACGTTTATTTTGGATTCCATTCCGGATTATACACCACCGGGTGATGAAATTTACATCGTCGGCGATTTTAACGACTGGAATCCGGGGCAAACAGAATATGTCTTCACAAAAAACGACGACGACAAGTGGAGTATCACTTTGGGTGAACAACCTCATGGTCTGGTAATCCTGTTCAAGTTTACACGCGGTAGCTGGGAAACAGTAGAAAAAGGACCCAATGGCGAAGAGATTGATAATCGAAGTTTTTCCTTTGGAAATGGATTGACAAAGCATCTTGTGATTCACAATTGGGCAGAAGGTGGTGGTGAAAGTACGGCTGCAGAAAATGTAGCCATTATTGATGATGCATTTTATATGCCCCAATTGGATCGTACACGCCGCATCTGGATTTATCTTCCCCCTGATTACAATAATACTGAACTTAATTACCCGGTTCTGTACATGCAAGACGGGCAAAATCTTTTTGATACGCAGACTTCATTTTCCGGTGAGTGGGAAGTTGACGAAACTTTAAATGATTTGTCCGGACAGGGATACCAGGTGCCTATTGTTGTTGGAATTGATAATGGTGGAGGATATCGGATTGATGAATACTCACCCTGGTTTAATCCACAATACGGTGGTGGAGAAGGTGAGCAATATATGGGATTTATTGTGGAAACATTGAAACCCTTCATTGATGAGAATTACCGCACTTTGTCTGATCGTGAAAATACCGGAATTATGGGCAGTTCGTTGGGCGGACTTATTTCTCATTTCGGCTCTCTTGAATACCAGGATGTTTTTAGTAAAGCTGGAATTTTTTCTCCTTCCTATTGGTTTTCTGATTCTGTTTGGACTTTTACAAGTGATGCCGGAGAACAAGCCAATATTCGGTTTTACCTGATGTGTGGCGGTATGGAAGGGGAAAACACCGTTCCGGATATGATGAATATGGCCGACACACTCAGGGAAATTGGCTTTGCAGAGAGTGAGGTGAAAACAAAAGTTGTTCCTCAGGGCCAGCACAATGAGAACCTTTGGCGGCAGGAATTTAAAGAGGCCTATTTGTGGCTCTTCCCTGATTATGCCAGTGGTATCTATTCCCACGAAAATGTGAAACCATTGACGATTAAACCAAATCCTTCTGAAAACCAGATTACTTTAAGCCTCCCGAAAGATGCTCAAATCCAGCAAATCGAAATTACTGACAGCAGTGGGAGGGTGATCTTTCATAGTGAATTTTTCGATGGAAGGGTTTTAAATATCAGTGTATACTTGCCAGGTATTTATTTAATTCGCGTGATTACAAATAAAAGTACCTACTTGGGGAAGTTTGTAAAGATCTAACGGCTTAGTATGTTTATGGTATAAATACCCAATCTACTTCCCCCTGTCCCCAATAAACTGGTCTTCTTTATCTGCAAAAAGAATATTGAAAGTAGTGAGGCTGCCATAGATTCTGGTAATGTATTGTTGCAGCTCAACTTTCTCAGCATCACTTAATCCTTTTGAAGCGTTGATTTTTTGTTCCATCACGCGCAATCGGTCACGAACCATTACAATTTTGTGAAAAAATGTATCGATGGGA
>QMPA01000080.1 GCA_003650365.1 Bacteroidota bacterium
ATAACTGTTTCGAACCTGAGCATGCAATTTGGAAAGAGTGTCCTTTTTCAGGATGTAAATATGATATTTACTCCCGGTAATTGTTATGGTGTAATTGGTGCCAATGGTGCCGGTAAATCGACCTTGATAAAAATATTGAGTGGCGATCTTGAATCGACCAAAGGCAATATTTCCATGAACCCGGGGGAACGACTTTCTGTTTTAAAACAGGATCGTTCCGAGTTTAATGACTTCACTGTATTGAATACAGTAATGATGGGTCATGATGAACTTTGGGAAGTGATGCACGAAAAAGATGAGCTTTATGCAAAACCTGATTTTTCAGATGCCGATGGTGTAAAAGTTTCGGAACTTGAAGGTCGTTTTGTAGAAATGGATGGGTGGAATGCCGAAAGTGATGCAGCAAGTTTGCTGAGTGGTTTAGGGGTTAAAGAAGAATTTCATCATAAAATGATGAAGGATTTGAGCGGTAAACAGAAAGTTAAAGTGCTGCTTGCACGTGCTTTATTTGGTAAGCCTGACAATTTACTGCTCGACGAGCCTACCAACGATCTGGACCTTGATACGGTAAATTGGCTCGAACATTATTTGGCTAATTTCGAAAACACAGTACTTGTTGTATCCCACGACCGTCACTTTTTGGACGCCATTTGCACCCATACGGTAGATATTGATTTTCAACGTGTACAGCAATTTGCAGGTAACTATACATTTTGGTATGGATCGAGTCAGTTGGCCTTGAAACAGCAGCAAATGCAAAACAAAAAAACGTCGGATAAACGAAAAGAGTTGCAGGAGTTTATTTCTCGTTTTGCTGCCAATGTCAAAAAATCGAAACAGGCAACAAGCCGTAAAAAGATGCTGGAGAAACTCAATGTAGATGACATCCAGCCTTCAACCAGAAAATACCCTGCCATTATTTTTACGCCCGAGCGTGAACCGGGAAATAAAGTGTTAGAAGTAAATAATCTGAGTAAGAGTATTGATGGTAATTTTCTTTTTCAGGATATAAATTTTGCACTGGATAAGGGTGACAGAATTGTATTCCTTTCCCACAACCCCTTAGCCATGACGGCTTTTTTTGAAATACTAATGGGCGATGATAAAGCGGATACTGGAAATTTTGAATGGGGACAAACAATTTCAAATGCATACCTGCCGTTAGAGAATACTGAGTTCTTTCAAACCAATTTGAATCTTTTGGATTGGCTGGCACAATATTCAAACGATACAACAGAAATTTACTTACGTGGTTATCTTGGTAAAATGTTATTCTCTGGCGAGGATGTGTTCAAAAAAGCCAATGTGCTTTCCGGTGGCGAAAAAATGCGCTGCATGATATCGCGCATGATGTTAAAAAATGCGAATGTTATGGTACTCGATACACCAACAAATCATTTGGACTTAGAATCGATTCAGGCATTCAATAATACACTGGTGAATTTTAAAGGGAACCTGCTTTTTTCTTCACACGACCATGCATTTATTCAAAGTGTTGCTAACCGGATTATCGAACTTACCCCAACAGGAATGATCGATAAGAAGATGGAATACGATGACTATATTTCTGACGAAAAGATACAAGCCCAAAGAGACCGGATGTATTTGTAATTGGTCATTGAATAGGGCCATTTATTAAACTCAATTAATAAACTAATTTTACACTCCTTTTTTTAATATTAAAATAATCGAATATGAGCAAGTTAGCTGTTGTTGCGTTTGGCGGAAATGCGCTGCTGAGAGCAGGACAAAAAGGAACAATTCAAGAGCAGGAAGGCAATGCTTATGCTGCAACCAAGAATCTGGTAAAGCTAATAACCAAGGATTATAACCTTGTTGTTACACACGGCAATGGCCCGCAGGTTGGAAATATTTCTTTGGCCAATAATGCGGGATTTAGAATGTATGGTATTCCTGATATGCCGTTGGATGTGAGTGTTGCTTATTCCCAGGGACTTATCGGATATGTTTTGGAACAACAGTTGCGCAATGTACTCATGGCCGAAGACCTTGATCGTGACATTATTTCCATTATTACACAAGTATTGGTGAATAAAGACGACCCTGCTTTTTCCAAGCCGACAAAGCCCGTTGGACCCTATTATACGAAGGAGGAGGCCGAGGCACATCAAAAAATAACCGATGCTGTTTTTAAAGAGGACGCTGCCGGCAGAGGATGGCGAAAAGTAGTGGCATCGCCAGAACCCATGATGATTTTCAACAGGGTATCTATTGAGAGAATTGCCCGTGAGGGTCACATTGTTATTGCTGTTGGAGGCGGAGGAATTCCTTGCTACTTTAAAGAAGAAAATAAAATACAAGGTATTGATGCAGTTATTGATAAAGACCTGGCATCGGCATTGCTGGCTACGCAAATACGGGCTGATAAATTATTCATACTTACCGATATTCCAAAGGTGTGTTTGAATTTCAACACCCCACAGCAAAAAACAATTGACAGGATGAATATTGCAGAAGCAAGGCGTCATTTAAAAGATGGGCAATTTGCTGAAGGGAGCATGGCACCCAAAATCCGTGCTGCCATTAGTTTTGTCGAACGCAGTGGAAAAGATGCAATTATAACCGATACTACTTTATTGGGAGTTGACAATGGAGGAACAAGGGTGACGATTGTCTAGATAAACAGTATAAAAGAAACTTTGTTTATTGTTTCAATGCATTTTTTTCATCGCTCAATTTAACATAAAAAGCAATTTTTTCGAGCGTGGTAATCATGTCCAGTTCTTCAAGGTAAACATCATTCGGAACTTGTATTGGAGTTGGGGTATAATTTAAAATCCCTTTAATCCCTGCTTTAACTAACCGACCTGCGGTAACTGGAGCCTGAACTGCAGGTACAGTAATAATTCCAATACTGATGTTTTCCTCTTGGATAATTGTTGGAATTTCTTCAACAGAATAACAGGGTACACCATTAAAGAGTGTTCCGGTTTTATCGGGGTTTATATCAAAAATGGCAACTATGTCAAGTTTCGACCTTTTGTCGTGAAAATAGTTTACAAGTGCCCTGCCTAAGTCACCCAATCCCATTACTGCCACTTTTGTGAGCTCTTCACTATCAATAATCTCTCCGATCAAATCAATTAATTCCTGTATGTTATAGCCTTGCCGTAAGGTTCCCGAATAACCAATAAGCATGAGATCGCGTCTCACTTGTACAGATGTGATGTGTTGAATCTTCGCAATTTCATGTGAAAAAATATGTGTTTTTTTATTCTCAAGACAAATAAGAAGTGCCCTTCTATACTGGCTTAATCTTTCTATTGTCTTATGAGGCAAATGCTCAAATGCGTGTGTTGCATCCATTTAAATACTGTTAAATAAATAACAGTACAAAAGTAAATAGATTATTTTGCTATGCAAGCTATTGTTAATAAAATAACAATAAAATCTTTTATTTGTTTATGATCATATTCTGCAAGGGATACAACAAATTAAATACTTGATTCATAGATATAAATGCTTGCAAGAAGTAATAAACAGCCAAGTCAACATTCATGTTTTCTTTGTTAAAAAAATGCTTTTCGATCTCAGATAATTTATCTACTTTTGCAGCCCGATTTTAAGAGGCCCGGATTTGTGGTAAGCAATTACAAACCAAATTCTTGAAATCATAAATATTTTGTCTAATCAGTTTTAAAATTACAAGAACCGGGCGGTTAGTTTAAAACACATAAATTTTATTTTGATGTCAGAAAACGAAAAAAACATCACACCTGAAAAGGAAGCTGTTAAAACTTCTGAAGAAGTAGTAGCTGCTGAAAAACAAACAGAAGAAGTTAAAGCCGAAGAGCCTTCACCCGAAGCAACTGAAGCTGAAGAAACAAAAACTCCCGAAACTGCTGAAGAAAAAACTGCTGAAGTTGAGACTGAAACAGTGACAGAAGAAACTAAAGAAGAACCAAAAACAGAAGTTGTTGCTGAAGAAGCAACTGCAGCTCCAGAAGAAGCTACGGAAACAGTTGCTAAGACTAATGAACCTCCTGAATTTGATTGGGATGCGTTGGGAAAAAAACAAGACCCTTATACGGTTGATGAAAGAAGCAAACTTGAGGACCTTTACGAAAACACACTCAGCTCCATTGTTGAACACGAAGTAATTGAAGGAACAATTGTTGGAATTACAAGCCGTGAGGTGGTTGTAAACATTGGGTATAAATCAGATGGTATCCTTGCCTTCAACGAATTCAGATACAATCCTGATTTAAAAGTTGGTGATGTAGTTGATATTTATGTTGAAAACCAGGAAGACGCCAGTGGACAAATGATTTTGTCACATAAAAAAGCGCGTATTCTTAAATCATGGGATCGCATAAATGATGCCTTTAGTAAAGATGAAATTATTAATGGTTATGTGAAATGCCGTACAAAAGGAGGTCTTATTGTTGATGTATTTGGCATCGAGGCTTTCCTTCCCGGTTCACAAATTGATGTTAAGCCTATTCGCGATTACGATGCATTTGTAGATAAAACAATGGAATTCAAAGTGGTTAAAATCAATCACGAATACAAAAACGTTGTTGTTTCCCACAAAGCGCTTATCGAAGATGAGCTGGAAGTTCAAAGAGCTGAAATCATCGCCAAACTTGAAAAAGGACAAGTGCTGGAAGGTACTGTTAAAAATATTACTTCATATGGCGTATTTATTGATTTAGGTGGTGTTGACGGATTAATTCACATTACCGATCTTTCCTGGGGACGCATTAACCACCCGGACGAGATTGTTGAACTTGACCAGAAACTGAAAGTTGTTATCCTTGACTTTAATGAAAACAAAAAACGGATTGCACTTGGTCTTAAACAGCTTACACCTCATCCATGGGATGCACTTGACGAAAAGCTAAAAGTTGGTGATGCTGTTGATGGTAAGGTTGTTGTTATTGCTGATTACGGTGCTTTTATCGAGATCGCACCCGGTGTTGAAGGACTGATACATGTTTCAGAAATGTCATGGTCGCAACATTTGCGTACAGCTCAGGATTTCCTAAAGAAAGGTGATGTCGTTAAAGCTGTAATCCTTACACTTGATCGTGAAGAAAGAAGAATGTCGTTGGGAATGAAGCAATTATTGCCAGATCCATGGACCAGTATTCGCGAAAAATATCCGGTTGGATCCAAGCATACAGCCAAAGTTCGCAACTTCACCAACTTCGGAATTTTTGTTGAAATTGAAGAAGGTGTTGATGGATTGATTCACATCAGCGACCTCTCTTGGTCAAAACGGATTAAACATCCTGCCGAGTTTACAAAAACCGGGGAGGACATTGAAGTTATTGTTCTTGATGTTGACGAAGAAAACCGTCGTTTGAGCTTAGGTCACAAACAATTGGAAGAGAATCCATGGGATGTTTTTGAAACTGTTTTCACTGTCGATTCCGTCCATTCTGGTACAGTAACTACTGTAAATGAAAAAGGTGCGATTGTTTCGCTACCTTATGGTGTTGAAGGTTTTGCTCCTTCGCGTCATTTGAAAAAAGAAGATGGAAGCACGATCAAAGCTGATGAAGCAATCGACTTCAAAGTAATTGAGTTTTCGAAAGACAATAAGAAAATCATTCTTTCGCACACCCGTTTGTTTGAAGAAGATCCTCGCGCTGCAAAGGAGAAAGAAGTGAATAAAGAGAAGAAAACAGCAAGGTCTGCTAAACAAGCTGTGAAGAAGGTAAATGAGAAAGTTGAGAAAACTACATTTGGTGATCTTGGTGTTCTTGCCAACCTGAAATCAGAGATTGAGAAGAAAGAAAAAGGGGAAAAGTAATTCCGTTTTTGAGATAAATTCTAATCCCCTTTTGGCTGTTTCCCAAAAGGGGATTTTTTTTATTTTTGAATGAGGAATAACAGAATAATATGATTGATTTTAATGTGACAGTTTTAGGTTGTGGTTCGGCAGTACCATCGAAAATGTCAAATCCTTCCAGCCAATTAATTAGCTATCGCAACAAACAGTTTTTAATTGATTGTGGAGAGGGTACGCAAATGCAGATGCTTAAATATAGTGTCAGGCATCGGAATCTCGACCATGTATTAATCAGTCATTTACATGGTGATCATTTTTATGGATTGATTGGTCTTATTTCTACCTTCCACCTCACCGGACGTAAATCTGCATTGCACATTTATGCACCTCGAAAATTACAAACATTACTTGATCATCAGCTTCAAACAACTGCTACAAAACTTTCATTTCCATTGCTTTTTAATGCCCTTGAGGATTTCGGAGAACGCAATATTTATGAAGATGATTACTTAATCGTAAGGTCTTTTCCTCTGAAGCACAGTACACCAACTTGGGGGTTTCTTATTAAAGAGAAGGAAACAAAACGACGTATCGACAAATCTTTTATAAAGCAGTACAAACCTGCTGTGAATGAAATCAGCCTCATATTAGATGGAAAAGGTTTTCTGACAAAAGACGGAACCTTCCTTGAAAATGGGGCCATCACACACGATCCGCCACAGGGAAGGTCTTATGCTTATTGTTCAGACACAGCTTATGAGCCTTTTATTTCCAAATTCATTTCTGGTGTGAACCTTCTCTATCACGAAGCCACTTTTGATAATTCCCTTCAGTCCAAAGCACATGAGTGGTTACATTCAACTGCTGCGGAAGCAGCAATGATTGCCAAGCAATCTGATGCAAAGAAATTGCTGATCGGTCATTTTTCTAGCCGCCATAACAATTATGAGCTATTGTTGAAAGAAGCGAAAGTAGTTTTCGAAAACACAATCATTTGCCAGGAAGGGGAAACCTATCAGATTGTGTAATTGTTTGGAATCAAAGATTTTTATACACAATAATAATCTTAGAGGTAGAAGTATTTTTTTGATGAAAATATCTGTAATGGAAAAACCCACCCCTGACCGAGCGGTCATATAGGGTGGGCCCAATTATGAAAAACAAACAAAACAAGCGATGCAAATATACGAAAGAAACATCCAAAGTCAAGAGTTTCCAAAAAATAATAATATTATTTATTAACAACAATTAATATTGATGCAGTGTAATTAGAATTTGTACCATAAAATGAGTCCTAATTTCCTATGCCTTGGGAACTTAATAGAATGTTTATTTTTGAAGAAATAAAATAAAATCAAGATGACCGAAAAATACATACTCTCACTAGATCAGGGAACGACGAGTTCGAAAGCATTTTTATTTGACCGTAAGGGAAATATTTGTGCAAAAGCACTAAAGGAATACAAACAAATCTATCCGAAACCCGGCTGGGTTGAACATAATCCACTTGATATTTGGTCATCGCAAATAGCAGTTGCTTCTGAAGTAGTTGCCAAACTTGGTATACAACCTGCTTCAATTGCAGGAATCGGAATCTGTAATCAGCGGGAAACAACAATAATATGGAATCGAAAAACCGGAAAACCCATATACAACGCCATAGTTTGGCAAGATCACAGAACAGCTGACTTTTGTGACCAATTGATAAAAGATGGTCATGCAGCAAATATCAAAGAAAAAACAGGCCTTGAAATTGACGCCTATTTTTCAGCAACAAAAATCAAGTGGTTGTTAGACAATGTTCCCGGGGCAAGAAAGAAAGCAGAGGCCGGAGAATTGGCTTTTGGTACAGTTGATAGCTGGTTGATCTGGAATCTGACACATGGAAAAAGTCATCTTACAGACATTTCCAATGCGTCTCGGACATTACTTTTCAATATCAATACTTTAAAGTGGGACAGCGAATTATTGCGGTTATTCAATATTCCAAGAAAATTACTTCCTAAAGTAAAATCCAATAGTACGGTTTTTGCAAAGACTTCTGGAAATATTTTGCATTCAAAAATTCCCATATGCGGTGTTGCCGGTGATCAACAGGCTTCCTTATTTGGTCAGATGTGTTTTGAAAAAGGAATGGTGAAAAATACATATGGAACAGGTTGTTTTCTGATGATGAATATCGGCCAAAAGCCAATTCTTTCTAAACACAAACTATTGACAACTATAGCCTGGCAGTTAGATGGTAAAACAGAATATGCACTTGAAGGAAGTGTATTTGTTGGTGGCGCAGTCGTGCAATGGTTACGCGATGGATTGGAGCTTTTTAGTAGTTCGAAAGGTGTTGAACAACTAGCATCTACTGTAAAAGATAATGGAGGTGTTTATTTTATTCCGGCCTTTACCGGATTGGGTGCGCCCTGGTGGCAACAACATGCCAAGGGGCTAATTTACGGACTAACCCGTGGGACTACCAAAGCCCATATTGCACGTGCAGCATTGGAATCTATTGCTTTTCAGAGTTATGTAGTGATGGATGCCATGGAAAAAGACACTGGATTACACATCCAAAACCTACGGGTTGATGGCGGTGCTGCCGTTAATAATTTATTGATGCAATTCCAATCTGATATTTTACGAATGAAGGTCGAACGCCCATTAGTATTAGATACCACCGCATTGGGAGTTGCCTATTTAGCTGGCCTCGCAATTGGCTTTTGGAAGGATGTGGACGATATTATCGGACAATGGTCATTGGAAAAAGAGTTTTTCCCTGAAATGCCTGAAAATACAGCCAGTAAAATTACCGATGAATGGCAACAGATTGTGAATAAGGCTTTTTAGGCTTATTCTTCTGAGCTGTTATATAATAGCTTTTTTCATATTCCATTGAATAAAACCATGTATTTTAATATGGTGTAAATGGCTTTATGCCTTCTAAAAAAAACACATACTTTCCTCACCTGCATCTGTCGATCGATTTTTTTTATAGAAAATACTTATTCTTTCAAAAACTATGCTTATATGCCACAAACACAGTGGTTTAAATCAAACTATTAGGGTTCTTCTGTATAACACATTTCTGGCATGTAACACTCGTGTTAAGAAAAGAAACCTGTCTGTTAGTGCTTGTAACAAAGTTGTTACAGAAAGAAACTTGGCTGTTAGCCAAATCTTTGATCTCGAAGTAATTTTACAACTGAATTAATCGCAGAACTATTTATTAACTAAAAACAAATACCATGAAAACTTTTAATCTTACAACAATCTTGCTGGCTTTGATAATTACAAGTCAGGCGCAATGGAATTGGCAGAATCCTTATCCTGTCGGAAATCAACTTGAAGATATCGCTTTTGTCGATGCAAATACGGGATGGGCTGTAGGCTCGTCTGGTACTATCTTATTTACTGAGGATGCCGGTGTAAACTGGTATTTGCAAAAGAGCAACTTAAATACAGATTTAACAGCGGTTAGTTTTGTTGATGAAATAAACGGTTGGATTGTTAGTGAATCCGGAGAAATTCTTCATAGCAGAAATGGAGGCAAAACCTGGACTTCTCAATTCAAAGGTTTCAGCTGCAATTTCTATTCGGTACAGTTTGTCAATAAAAAGGTAGGATGGGCTGTTGGTAAAATGGACATTGGCCCCATTAAAACCGGAGTTATTTATTATACCGAAGATGGTGGACGCAATTGGAGTTTGCAATACAAAGGTAAAGCATCAATGAAACTTCATTCAGTATTTTTTACTTCACCTGAAAATGGTTGGGCAGTTGGAAGTTCGAGCAATGGGTCGGTTACTTCTGGAACCGTTTTACACACCACAGATGGTGGGGAAAGTTGGGAAAGAATGTATGTGAGCGTAACTTTAATTTCAATTAACTCAATTTGCTTTTCTGACAGGAACAATGGATGGATGTCTGCAAGAAAAGAAACAGGTCCAACTGAGAATCCTGTCATTCTGCAAACTACTGATGGTGGCTTAAACTGGCATGTGCAATTTGAAGGAAATGAAACAATGTACCTTTCAAAAATTCGCTGTATAAATGATGAAAAAGCAATGGCCAGCGGAAAAATCGGAATAGGATCCGAAGAGTCAGGAATTATATTAAGGACACTTGATGGACAGTACTGGAAAATAGCATTCACTTTAAATGACAGTGAGATTAAATCACTGTGCGTAAATGCTAAATCAGGTAATTGGGCTGTCGGAAGTCATGGAGAAATTTTGCATGTTGCGCAAAGCAGCAACAATTGGGAAATCTTAAGTCGGGGTTCTACCAAAGACATCAAAGCAGCATGTTTTGTTGATGAGCGAAATGGATGGGCTGTTGGAGAGAGTGTCTTACAAACAAATGATGGCGGAATGAGTTGGAGTGAAAAAGAATTTATAAGTTCAGAAGACCATTTTCGTGATGTGTTTTTTGCCAACCCGCGTTCTGGATGGATAGTGGGTGAGAAAGGATTGATTCTACATACAAAAAATCATGGCGAAGAATGGCATGCCCAGAACAGGGGAACGGTTGAAGATTTGAATGCCGTTTACTTTTTAGTCCCGAGAGTTGGATGGGTAGTTGGAGAGAGCGGAACAATTTTGTATACTTCTGATGGTGGCAATAACTGGATAGAAAAAACGAGTCCAACGCACGTAGACCTTAATACAGTAACTTTTATTGATCTCAATACGGGTTGGGTTGCCGGTGATGAGGGTGTTATTTTTAAAACCAATGATGCTGGAAAATCATGGATTCAAATGGCCAGCCGGACAATGAACAAAATCAACGATTTAAAAATGATCGACTATTTCCACGGATGGGCTGTTGGTGATGACGGATTAGTACTTGAAACAGTAAATGGTGGCATATCCTGGTTTAGTGAATTTGTGGTACCTGGTAAAAATCTTAATGCTGTAGGTTTTATTGGTCACAATGAAACCTGGGCGGTTGGCGATGATGGTGTCATTCTTTACAAAAGAGGAAAAAGCCTGTGGCAAGTGAAAGCAAGTGGAACGAAAAATAATTTGCACGATATCTGTTTAGCTGATAGTAATAATGGATGGGTTGTTGGTAATTGTGGTTCAATTCTTCACAAAGGCAGTGCACAGATTGATGGACTATTTGTAGTCAGTGATCAGGAAATGAATTCTGAAGATGCAAAGAATATCTTGGCAAACGAAGTTGTTAATTTCCCCAATCCTTTTAATTACCAAACAACCATCGCATATACACTAAGCAGAAGTCAACACATTGTACTCCATATTTACTCAACCAATGGGCAATTGGTGGCTAGCTTACTGAATGAAACCCAGCCTGAAGGAATGCACACTGTTGATTTTAAGGCTGATGCATTGCCAAATGGTATTTACATTTATGTATTGAATGCAGGGTCCGAGATTCAAAAAGGGAAAATGCTGCTTGCAAGATAATAAATCAAAATCAGCTTTTGTTTAATTGGATTTAAAAGAGACTTGTCATGAAAACTATATATAGAATACTCACAATCAGCTTTCTGTTTGTTGCAGTTGTAGCTTCGGCGCAAACAGTTATTACAGAAGGAAGTGTAAGTGGGAATTGGAGTTTAGAATACTCTCCTTATCTTATCCAGTGTGATATTTATGTTCCGGAGAACAATTTCCTCACCATCGAAGCAGGTGTTGAAATTATTTTTCATACAAATTCATCCATGAAAATAAACGGGCAGTTGCTGGCAATTGGGAACGAAGCGGACAGCATTATTTTTACAGCTGACAGAAAGGAAGTGGGCTGGGCCGGTATTCGATGGTTAAACCTGGGTGTATTTGAGCGTGATGTGTTTTCAAAACTTGAATACTGCAAATTCTCTTACGCAAAATCCAGGGGACGCTTTCCAATGAATTATGGTGGAGCCATAGGTATAATGAATACCAATAATGTCATAATAAGTCATTGTCTTTTTGAAGACTGTGAAGCACTGACCTGGGGAGAAGCCGAGGCAAAGGGAGGAGCTATGGCTTTGGTAAATAGTGATGCCAGGGTGTCGCATTGCACTTTTCAGGACAATACTTCGGTATTTGGTGGCGCATTGGTGGTAGTTGCGGGCTCAAATCCAGCCATCGATAATTGTCTGTTTGTAAGGAATACTGCTTTGCAGTTTGGGGGAGCTGTTGAAGTCATGGAGCTGTCCCGTCCCGTTTTTATCAATTGTACTTTTGCTGATAATTATGCTGAATTTGGAGGTGGGGCACTTGATATGTTCCCGCATGTTCGGGCTGATATAATCAATTGTATTCTTTGGGGAAACCAGGCAGGACGTGTGATGGATCAGGTAAATATCCGTGACGAAAATAGGGGGATAGCATTTTCATATTGCAATATTGAAGGAGGTGTTGAAGCAATAGTATTGCATCCGGTGACCAACAAACAAATAGGGAATATTGACGAAGTGCCAAATTTTATGGGTTTTGGGGATCATCCTTATATGCCATTAACCGGATCACCATGTATTGATGCAGGAATAATCGATAACAGTTTTTTTCCACTGAATTGGGTTATTCCGAATGAAGACTTAGTCGGTAATTCCCGTATTTTTAATGATGCCATTGACATGGGATGTTACGAATATGTTTTTGAGCAACCATTACCACCTGCTCAGGAAGAAAAGAAAATGCATATTAATGCAAGCATGGAAATGCTCGTTTACCCTTGCCCTGCACATACAACCCTAAGTTTTCAATACAAGCTTGCAAAGGATGCAGACGTTCAGCTGTCAATTTATGATATGCAGGGACGATTAGTTGTTGAACTTGTAGATAATAAGCAAACTGTGGGTTTGCAAAAATTAGCGTGGGATGTGCAATCCCTGCTGATGGGAACATACATTTATAAAATGAAGGTAGGAGACAAGATGAAAACTGGTCAAATACTTATAGCAAATTAAAGAAACAGTGGTATGTGTTTTTAGCGCTTGGATGATTGG
>QMPA01000081.1 GCA_003650365.1 Bacteroidota bacterium
CTTACTACTTTCGAGAAAATATCTTCCCGTCTCTCCTGTTTACCTTGCTCTTCCATTCTGCTACTTTATTGTTTTATGTTAACCGAAACAAAATTAAAAATTAAATTCAAAAATTGATTTGAGCATTGCCATTTGTTAACAATTATTTGATTTGTTAATAAGATGTGCTGAATGGGTAGATGGTTTGATGGTGGTCAGACGACTATATTCCGATACAAAGAAGTCGTCCGACCACTAAACCGGTAAGAGTTGGAGGGTTGAACTGATCAATTGTTATTGTTTAAAGACTGACGACTGTGGACTGATAAAATCAGGTGTGGATAGATGTTGGATGACTGAAGACTGTGGACTGCCGACTATTTTTATGGCAGCACCCGGGCTATCCGCTATAGCATGCTCGTGCCAATGGTGTTTCGCAACACTTGTGCGTGGGCTTTCTTCGGCAGCCTCCGCCAAGCGGCTCAACAGCCAATGCCACTTCGCACGGCTGCCGCTACTATCCCTGCTGCGGGACTTCATCACAACAAAAATCAAAAACAATTCAGAACCTATTTTAGCAAATCCAATATAATTTCCTAACTTTACCCAACATTTCAAGCAAAAATGAAAATACCAGCAAACAGTAGAGAGAGAGAGAGAGAATCCAGCTAACGAAAGGGCGCCACCCACCTTAAAGTTAAATTAAAATGTACCGATCTATCAGGCTAAAACTTACATTTTTTTAACTTAAAATCATTACTATGAAAATTAAATCACATCTTTTTATACGAAATATATCTTTTGTTTTAGTACTTACCCTATTCAGTTTGCTCAGCATTAAACAAGCAGATGCACAAGTTGGTCAAATAGACCTGCCACAAACAAATGGCGGTAATATGCCACTGGACATCCTTGTTGCAAACAGCAAAGTATTTGTGTATACCGGTAGCAAAATTATGGTTTACAATTCCGGAACCATGAGTTATGCCGGTGAAATCATACTTTGCAATAAAGATTACGGAAAATTTAACCCGCTCTTTTACAATGCAAGATTACACGGCGAAACAAACATGATGGCATTAAACAAGGGACGCAATGAATTATTTGTTGTAACGCCTGACTTGGTAATTAAACGTTACAGTACCATCTCATTAAATTATATTGATGAAATTGCTCCACCAGAATCAATTTCTCACTCTAAACCAATACATGGTTTGAATATACTTAAATTTGACCGTTACCACAATCGTTTGTATTGGGTTGTAAAAGGTAAAATCGGAAATCATGAAAACGGTGGTAATTTTAACGGCACGGGAGGTTTCCACGTAAGGGAAAGATATTTTGCAATTTTCAATGTTAATCCCAGTGATGGAAGTCTTTCTTTACATTTTTCAGAACAAAGAAGAGCCAAGATACTGGGTAAGACAGGTGATGCAGTGTACAACCGCTATATCAATTCTTCTATTTCGGATATTGCTTTCAACCGCTCAAACAACAAGTTTTATTTAACTAAATTAAACAAACTTGAAACCTGGGAAGTTACTACATCATCTGCACAAAGGATAGATTCGATAATTATAGACCCCTCCTATTACTGTGGGGCCTATTATAAGTTTGGCCAAATAAAATACATTTATGAAACACACCCGGGTGAATCTGAACCATATATTCACAAAATTGTTGCACTACCATATCGATATCCTTCTAGCACAAAAAATTGTACGCCACTCATGGTTGTTTTGGATGGTGAGGATGGTTCACATCAGCTCATACAAACAGCAAGCAGAAAGATACTGGATGCCGAATACCTGAGTACAGATGATGAATTGCTTTTGTGCTTTGCACCGGACAATGATGAAATTGTAAACACGGACGACTATGATAGCGATATCGCGGTTTACGAATTCAATGAAGGCGATAATGAGTTCGAGACTTCCCCGAGCCAGGTATTCAGTACAAATCAACAGGGAGGTAATAAATCTGCTTACGATATGAATACTTCTTTCGACCTGGTAAAATTGAATAATTCAAACGCACTGGTACTTAAAAAAGACCAGGTAAATAAAATCTACAAATCAAATGGAAGCTACACATGGAGTCAATGGTTTGAAGCTGAGGGAAATCATTTTATGAAAGGGATTTCTTCAGGAGCTAAATTGTTTGTAACCAATCTGGCTGGAAGTGGAATCGAAGTTTTTTCTGCTGCAGGTGAGCACCTCTCCATTAGTAAAAAAATGGGGTATTCTACCAATAAGATTGTTGCCAATACTTTGGGAAGTAAAATGTATATATTTCACCAGTTAAATAATGAAAAAACAGGATTGTATGTTCATGATGTTGTTGCGAATACTACCACAAACCTGAATCATGATGCGGATCCCAACAACAATATTGATGGAATGATTGGCGATGTTGTCTATAATCCATATGAAAATCAGTTTCTTATATCACAAAGCATTTTTGAAACCGAAACCTATAATATTAGGATTATCAATAACGATAATTCAAACGGTGGCACAATTACATTACCTAGTAGTCCACTGGTTACACACCCGAAAGAAATGTTTATTGCACCCGACAAACGTTTGTATGTAATGGCCAATATGCTAAACAAACCTGGTGACCCAAGCTTTAAGCCAAAGATACTGGTATACAGAGCAACAGAAGAGGGGAGTAATAGTGCCTACACATTGATTTTTACTGGTGACCTAAACGTGGCTATTCCACAGGGGTATGCAGAGGATTACGAATATTACTCAGCATATTTTGCTTATAATGCCAGTCTCAATAAAGTGTATGCCTCAATTCACCCAACTGAATACACTTTTGATCAGTATAGCTCTACTGCAAACAGTATGTCTAACTTTGGTGAAGTTTATCCCCCTCCAAACTTGGCTGTTGGCAGGGTAGTAAGTTTTAGTGAAGATGCTGTAGAAAATGTTGCCAGCACACTTGCTTATCCGGGAAAGATTCTTTGTCCGAATGCAATGGGGGCCATCCCCAATTCGCAATTTGCCAACAAACTGTTTGTAATTGGTGAAGATTTTTATGAATATGATTTCAGTCCCAACGGTCAATCAATAGAACACACCGGGCTGTCATACAACAATATAATTTACTGTCCGGAGCAAGATGTATTGTTTGCCTTAAAAGATGTGGAAGATGATAACTGCGATACAGACCGCCATGTTCAAATTGACAAAATCACCTACAATGGGACCTCAATTGATTTTACTAAAGTCGCAGAAATAGGAGGCCAGGCGGCAGCTTTTTTTTACAACCCCTACAATATGAAGGTGTATATTCACATGAAGTTTGATGATAAGAAATTAGCTGCTACCAATGTGAGTTTATACAAATTTGATCCTTCTGAAAACCCAATTACTGTGCAATTGGTTGAGGATTTGGGCATGACCAGCTTTTACCCTGAACTGGATCACTGTCCCGATTTCCGTTTCTTTTATTATTCGTTTAACCAGCCTTACATCAACCCCTACAACAACAAAATTTACCTGCCCAATGGGGCGCACTCTAAAGTAAGTGTAGTGGATTTTGATGCCAATGAAGCCCTTTTTCTAGAAGCTGATGAATGGAACTGGCTGTCGTTTCCCAGAACCAATAGCGACCCTCAGGAAGCTATCTCTGTTGTAGATGGGAATATTCTACCACAATCGTTTACCTGGTCACATCTCGAAAACCTGCCCTTTGGGACGACAGATCCTCTAAATGTTGAATACTTGCTATACAATGGGAGTAATTGGAACACTGGTGGAAACCTAACCAATATCCACAATGTGCGGGGTCATAAACTGCAGTTTCATAAAGATGAATTGGCAGAAAGGCATTTGTACCTGCATGGAACGGTTACAGACCCTTCAACGGCCATACAATTGTATGGTGACAGCAAAGAAAACTGGACGGGATATTGGCTTTACCAATCACAGGATATTTTTGATGCAATGGGCAGTAAGGCCAATTATTTTTACCTGATCAAGCATGAGGACTGGACATGCGTAATGAGCAATGCCTGGACTTTTCCAGGAGGTACACCGCCACCCAATAATTTGGTTTGGGAATGCGACAAAAAAGTACACAACATCCAATATGGCGAAATGGTTGTTTTGAAAAGTCTCAGCGATGGCTTTATCCCCTTTCAATGGACTTTTAACGGACAGATACCGGCCGGCGAAGACCCGACACAAAACCCTGCTTACTATACAGCCCAGGAACAAGCAGATTATACACCTATGATAATAGAATTAGACAGTGCGGACTATCCTGTTGAAATTGGTGCATTCATAAACGATACTTGTATAGGTGCAACAGTGGTTGAAAGCGGTGATTCCGTGGTGGCCGTGCGTACTTACCTGGATGGTAGTCCGGGCGACAGTGTGGTATTTGAAAAATACTATGGCACCAAATCCATTGCACGAAATCGCATTGGTGACTATTATGTCTGGAACCGGGAAAAACGATTGAATGAAAAAAGGGCTATCCATGCGGGAGAACGACAAGACCATTATTTTGTATCCTTCAAAAAACAGAAACTACCACAAGCAGCGGATGCTTCGCCATTATTCAACATTTGGCCCAATCCGGCCTCTACTATTTTGTTTTGCAGCTTAACACTCGACAATGATGAGATAGTAAATATCCTGATAATGGACATTACTGGGAATCCTGTTACAGAGTTATTACATGAAAATTTGAATTCCGGGCAACACCGGCTTCAGTTTTCTTTGGCAGATGATTCAGGTAGAAAACTGAAACCCGGAATCTATCTTGTAAAAATCAAGGCCGGACAAATGATGAAAATTAAAATGTTGATAGTGAAATGACCCCACCCCTGCCCTCCCCCGAAAGGAGGGTTAGGGGTTTCTCCCGGTTATCATGGCCTATCCGGACAGAAGGTTTCTTTTCTGTTGATTTGGCCTGATTTATGGAGCGACCCCAAAGTCCTCCCCCCAAGGGGAGGATTTAGGTGGGGTCAAAAAACACAAAAAATGAAAACACCAATCAAAATACTCGCCTTCTTCCTTTTAATATGCCAAATCGCCCAGGCCGACACCCTCACCGTTAAGCAAGATGGCACAGGCGATTACATCATTATTCAATCCGCTATAAATGCTTCAACCGATGGTGACACGGTACTGGTTTGGCCAGGCACTTATTATGAAAACCTCGATTTGAGCGGCCACAATATCATGCTGGCCAGCCTGGATTTAACCACCGGTGATCCACAGTATAAATACAGCACTATCATCGATGGTAGTCAGGAAGAAACGTCATGTTTATGGGTTTTATCTCCTACTACTTTTACTATCCAAGGATTTTCCATTCGAAATGGTTCTGGGAAACAAGGGTCAGGTTACAGAGGAGGAGGCCTTTATCTAAAACAGGGCAATGTATCCATCTTCAATTGTATCATCCATAATAATTTTGCCCGTGGATATGGTGGGGGCATTGCCAACTATTTTACAAATTTATATCTTTCAGGAACTACTATCAAAGATAACCATTCGGCACTTAATAAAGGTGGGGGCATATCATTTACAGCCAGTAATGATGTAACTTACACCATAACTTTTGACACTATCAACCGTTGTAGTGTGTATAACAACCATGCCTATTGCGGCGCAGATATTTCTTTTAGTAGTGCTTTAAAAGGGTTTAAAATTGTATTAGACACTTTTTCGGTATCTCAGCCTGGACGGCAACATGTTTATTCTGTTAACAAATATTTCTATCCGAGAGATAGTTTCCCTGTGCAAATGAACCACTACTTACGGGAATCGGTAAACGGTGATTTGTTTGTCAGCCCAACCGGTGATGACAGCAATAACGGCCTCAGTGAAGCTACACCACTGAAATCATTGACCAAAGCCATTCAACTCGTTGTGTCCGGTTCGGTGCAAAAAAACACCATCCACCTCGCCAATGGCACCTATTCCCCTTCATCAACAGGTGAGTTTTTTCCATTGGGGTTGTTTAGTAATATTGATATCATCGGCCAGAAACGTGATTCTACAATTCTTAATGCCGAAAACTTTACACACCATTTACAAAGCCCACGCCTTGAGCATAGTTTTAATGTTAAACACATAAGCCTGGTCAACGGAAACGGGGATATAAATAGATCCATTATGAAAGGTTCATTTGTTTTAGTATCTTGCGACAGCATCTTGTTTGAAGACTTACTTTTCAAGGGGAACACAGGCTATCAACACAGCAGCGGTCTGGTTATCGGTTGTAGCCAGTTAACATTTAAAGATGTCACTTTTGAAGATAATTTTGGCGGAAAAACTTTAGGTGGCGGAACTATGTACAATGCCCCAGAATACCCCCGCTTGACGGATTCCGTATTTATCGAAAATTGCATTTTCAGGCACAATTTACCTAACCCTGATTCCACTGCTGGATCAGGAGGGGCTTTTAGTACAAAATCTATTGCTACCGATTCATTGGTAAATATACTAACCAATTGCCTGTTTGAAAACAACCAGGTCGATAATGATAATTATAATGGATTTATTATTACTTCTTATGATTATGGAAAGGCTGTTTTTTCCAATTGTACTTTTGCCGATAACACGGTTTATCATCAGGATATTTCTGCTGTTTTCTTTGTTTGGGGGTTTTATGCCAAGGCATATATTTATAACTCAATATTCTATGGAGGGCATCCAAGGGAAATGCGCGTTGGTTCAAACGAAGCCCCCTGTTCGTTGTGGATATATAATTCATTAATTGCAGGTGGCTACGATGGAATTGGGGGTGATTTGGATTTCAATTTTGTCCACTACGATGAAACCAATATCGACACCGACCCCTTCTTCCTCCACAAATGGGAACACCCCTACCAAATAGCCGATGGCTCGCCCTGCATTGATGCCGGCACATTGGCCAACTTGCCCGATTTTATTGTACTGCCAGAAACAGACCTCGCCGGAAATCCACGCATAGTCGGCGACAGCATCGATATGGGTGCTTATGAATGGAACTCAACCGTGGGGATTGATAAATACCAATACCAGCCCATCAAAAACGAGAAACCCAAACTTTTGCATGCCGCACCCAATCCTTTCAACCACCAAACTACCATCTCCGCCCAATGGGATTTTACAGGCCATGTACAAATTGAGATTTACAATAATTCGGGTTTGCGTGTCAAAATACTTAAATCAGGTACTTCCGGCCGAGGTAGCATCCAGACCCGATGGGACGGCAAAGATGGCAACGGCAATATACTACCGGCAGGCGTTTACCATGTGGTGATGTTTTGGGATGGGAAGGAGATTGAAGGGATAAAGGTGGTGAAAAGGTGAGAAAAAAAGGAAGAGTGCTTGCCTCCGCAGCCTCCAATCAGCCTTACCCCAATTAATCTATTTAGACCCATTCCACATTATAAAAAATATTACTTTTGCAAAACTCAAATTTTCCAAACCGAAAATTATAAACGAGTGAAACAAAAGTACTTACGCTTATCTAAGATAAAAGCAAATGACCAAATTTGAAATAATAATGCCCAAACTGGGCGAAAGCATCATAGAAGCAACCATCACCCGCTGGGTAAAAAATGTGGGCGATACATTGGAAGAGGATGATTCGATAGTAGAAATTGCCACCGATAAAGTTGATTCAGAAATACCAAGCCCGGTAGAAGGTAAACTAATAGAAACCCTGTTTAACGAAGGTGATGTGGTTGCGGTAGGAACCGTGATTGCAATAGTAGAAATTGAAGGGGAAGCCACAGAAGAATCAGGAAAACCAGAAGAAAAAGCAGAAATGCTTGAAACCGAAGTCAAAGAATTGTCAACCGCTGTCAAAGAGGAAAAGCCGCCAATTGAAACTTCAGCAAGTGATTTCTCCCAAACTGATAAATTCTATTCTCCCCTTGTTAAAAGCATCGCCAAAGCCGAAAACATTAGCATTAGCGAATTGGATGGAATTAATGGAAGCGGCAAAGACAATCGCGTAACCAAAGACGATATACTTGCCTATTTAAAGAACCGGAAAAGTGGTGCTACACCACCAAAACCGGCTGCTCCAAAAGTACAATTGCCAGCCATAAATACCGAAGCCGGTGACCAGATTGTTGAAATGGACCGCATGCGCAAACTCATTGCCGATCATATGGTGATGTCGAAGCAGGTTTCTCCCCATGTTACCTCCTTTATCGATGTGGATGTGACCAATGTGGTCAACTGGCGGAATAAAGTCAAAGAAAGTATCCTGAAACGGGAAGGTCAAAAAGTAACTTTCACACCCATTTTCATGCAGGCTGCGGCACAGGCCATTAAGGACTTTCCGCAAATCAACGCATCTTTAGATGGTTACAACATCATCTACCGCAAGAATGTAAATATAGGGATGGCAGCAGCCCTGCCCAATGGCAACCTCATTGTTCCCGTTATTAAAAATGCGGATGAAAAAAGTCTGCTTGGTATGGTGAAAACAGTAAATGATTTAGCCGCCAGGGCGAGGGCCAACAAACTATTGCCCGATGAAATTTCTGGAGGCACTTTTACCACCACCAATTTTGGTTCTTTCGACAGCCTGACAGGAACTCCTATTATCAACCAACCACAGGTAGCCATTTTAGGAATTGGTGCTATCAGAAAAAAAGCAGTTGTTATTGAAACGCCACAAGGTGATGTTATTGGTATTCGGAGCATCATGATTCTTTCTCTTGCCTATGACCACCGTATTGTTGATGGTGCATTGGGAGGCATGTATTTAAAAAGGATGAAAGAGTTGCTGGAAAACTTTGATGTGAATACGATTATTTGATAACCATTAATGATCAGCAGCATTCAATTGTTACTAGTTTTGCAAAAGGCATTTTTTCTACGAAACCTAAAATTGTCTAAATTTGAAGAATGAAAACTAATATTGAAATAGAAAATAAACTGAAAGAACTGAAACCAATATTATTTCAGAAATATTTTGTTGACAGGATTGGGTATTTCGGTTCCTATTCACGTAACGAACAAAATAAAGATTCTGATATTGATATTTTAGTTTCTTTTCGAAAGCCTTTAGGCTGGGAATTTTTTGACCTTCAAGAATTACTCGAAAACGAACTTAAACTAAAAGTTGACTTAGTTTCTGAAAAAGCGCTTAAAGAACAATTAAGGCAAATTATTTTAAATAGTGTCAAGTACGTATGAAGCCGAAGGAAAGAGAATACGTTTTGTACCTTGAAGACATGCTTGAATCGATGAGAAAAATTGAAGAGTATCTTGGCGGCCTTGATTTCAGAAGTTTTAAAATGTCATATATGGCAGTAGATGCAATCATTAGGAATTTTGAAATTATAGGTGAAGCATCGAAGAGCATTCCTACACATATCAAAAACAATTATCCTGAGATACCGTGGAAAAAAATGTACGGACTTAGAAACTTAATTGCCCATGAGTATTTTGGAATTGACTATGAAATGATTTGGGAAATAGCGAAAAAAAATCTGCCACAAAATCGTCTTGATATAGAATTAATAATTGTTAAAGAAAAAGCGCATCCTGGTAGTAGTGAAAACTAGTGTATGCCACGACACATTAAATTATAGCAAAGAAAATAATGCAGATCAAAACTTGTCTGCAGCTTAGTAAAACTGACAAACCCCCATTTTAATAATTTCGTTCTCCAATCCAACATAAACCCATGGAATTAAACCTTAAACGCCCACTCGCATTTTTCGATTTGGAAGCCACCGGCCTCAATATTGCCAAAGACCGCATTGTTGAAATCAGCATTTTAAAAGTAAATCCCAACGGATCGAATGAATCCAAAACCTGGCTTATAAACCCTGACTATCCCATCACGGCAGAGGCATCGGAAATCCATGGTTATACCAATGACGATTTAAAAGACAAACCAACTTTTAAGCAACTGGCAAAAGACATCAGCCGTTTTCTTGACAACTGCGATCTTGCAGGCTACAATGCTTTAAGATATGACATCCCGATGTTGGTTGAAGAATTTTTAAGGGCCGATATTGACTTCGAAGTTACAAACAGAAAACTGATTGACGTCCAGAATATTTTCATGAAAATGGAACAGAGGACACTCAAGGCAGCTTATAAATTTTACTTACAAAAGAATCTGGAAAACGCCCATGCTGCTGAGGCCGATACCATGGCCACCTATGAAGTACTGACTGCCCAATTGGACAAATACAAGGAAACAGAATTTACCGACCGAAAGGGAAATACCAGCATCCCGGTAAAAAATGACATGGAAGCCCTTGCTGCTTTTTCAAGCCATCACCGCAATGCCGACCTGATTGGACAATTTATTTTTAATGAGGAAGGAAAAGAAGTTGTCAATTTTGGAAAACACAAAGGAAAATTGCTTGAGGATGTTTTCAGTAGCGAGCCTTCTTATTACAATTGGATAATGAAAGCTGATTTTCCGCTCTACACTAAAAAGATGATTACAAGAATTAAATTTAGAATGGCAAAATGAAAATTATCTGCATTGGCCGCAATTACATTGCCCACGCCAAAGAATTGAAAAATCCAGTACCTGAAAAACCTGTTTTCTTTATGAAACCAGACACCGCATTGTTACCAAAAAAGAATCCTTTCTTTTACCCGGATTTCACCAACGACCTTCACTTTGAAGCTGAGCTCGTTCTTAAAATCTGTAAAAACGGTCGCCATATCGAAGAAGAATTTGCCCATAAGTATTACGATGAAATTGGCATTGGCATTGATTTTACGGCAAGAGACCTGCAAGCCGAATGCAAACAAAAAGGTCTCCCCTGGGAAATTGCCAAGGCTTTTGACCAGTCGGCCCCTGTTGGTAGTTTTCTACCGAAAGATGATTTTAAAAACCTTAATAATATTCAGTTTTCATTATTAATTAATAACGAAACCAGGCAAGAGGGAAACAGCAAAGACATGATTTTTTCGTTCGACCAGATTATTGCTTACGTTTCCAAATTTATCACCTTGCGCATCGGCGATTACATTTTCACGGGCACGCCAAAAGGCGTAGGGCCAACTAAAATTGATGACCATTTTGAAGCATTTATTGAAGGAAAAAAACTGCTTGCTTTTAATGTGAAATAAACCTGACGGGTGACCTTTTGCACCCAGGAGGCAGAAAATAAAGTCAAGAGTCTGACAGCAATACCAATAAAAAGATTGAAAATCTTTTGCCCTTAACATCCAGATTAAAAATCTGGATGAGCTGAAAATTTTCTACCTCAGCACAATATCATCAATAACATTCTTGCCCACTTCTTTGTTTAAGGATTGAACGATTTTTGATCTTGCCATGTGTAATTCGCTGCGTAAAACTGAGGAATTAAGTGTTACGTAAAGCGTTTTGTTACGCACCACCATATTCACAGTATGCCTGCCAATAATACCACCCACAACTTTTTCCCAGGATTCAACAATTTTTACTTCGTCAAGTTTATTGCCCCAACGGTAGGTGTTTAGTAACTGCTGAATGACTTCTTTGAGTGTAAATTCACTATCTCTTTTCATCTGCTTATTATCGTATTGCAAATATGCCCCGTAGCCGTTTCGTTGCAGGATTTTTGTTGATTACTTGTATGTTTATTTTACTTCTCATTTTTCTTACAAAACACTAACCTGCTATGGTCTATGGTTTGCTGTCAGCCACAGTATTACTATCGAGTTTTTTTGAAATTTCAATCGCTTCATTTATCACGTCATCAGGATAATCGTTTATTTTAAGAATCCGAATAGCATTTCTGTTTTTTAGTTTACCCTCCTTCAGTTTGTAATCGAAATCAACGTTTTTATCATTAACAATCTCGCTAAAATGGAACAGTTCGTATTCTCCATGAAGCATTTCTGTCAATTCGATATCGTGTGTTGAAATGAATACAATATTGTTATTCTTTGAAAGCTTAGAAAGAACCGCTTTTCCTGCGGCAATCCTCTCAACAGTATTTGTACCCTTAAAAAGCTCATCCAATAAAAACAGATTTTGTTTTTCATTGCAGCTCCTTTCCAACATTTCTTTTATCGTAAGAACTTCCTCGAGATAATAACTCTTGTCATTCATTAAATCATCACTTATCCTGATTGCTGAGTAAATCCGGGATCTTGGAATTGTGACGGAATCAGCAAAACAGGTATTAATTGTCAAACCGGTAATCATGTTTATTCCAATTGCTCTGATAAATGACGTTTTACCTGACATATTTGAACCTGTCAGAAGGATAGAGTTATCAGAAATATCAATATCATTTGTTACGCAATCCTGGATTAGTGGATGGTAAATTCCCGTAACGGATATATTCGTCTCACTAATAGTTGGCAAACAAAATTTACCTAAGCCATATCTTAATGAGGCAATTGAAAGAAGTGAATCAATCTCTCCAACAAAACAGAATACATCCTCAATCTGCTCTCGTTTTGTATCAAGTCTTTTTAAAACGCCAAATAGTAATAATGGTTCCAATAAAAACAGCGTTTTGAATAACTCCAACAAGAGCCAGAATGCAACTTCAAAATTACTTTGAAACTTATTTTCAAGCTGAAAAAAAGACATTCTGTTTCTTACCTGATTGATGATTTTAACAGACTCTTTTAGTTTTGGGTTTAATTCATAAAAGATTGATTCTTTGGATAATTTTAAAGCAAGTCCATTTAGGCGAAGTAAATTCGGAATCGACCCTACATACTCATATAAGTTTCTTTTATTCCAGTAATGTATCCCAAGATTTATTA
>QMPA01000082.1 GCA_003650365.1 Bacteroidota bacterium
CTGGGTATCAATATTCTTGAAATCAAAAAAATCAATGTCATGAATATGCTTCCGGCTTTGGTGATGATTGTTGTGTTGTTGTGGTTGGTTCCAAATATTGGCATTTGATGAAGTTGTTAAAAATTGAATGTCCTTTCAGGATTTTTGTCAAATGATTCCAATAAATCCCCTCGCCTGGAGGGGAAAAGGGGTGGGTCATTAAAAAACTCATCATTTGACAAAAATCTTTTCATGCTATTTTTGATTTTTGTCAACTTTGACCTGAAAACCATCCTTCCCAAGAAAAACATCTACGTAATACCCTTAATTTTTTAAAATCATTTTTGTCTAACTTCAAGATTGATAAATATATAGAGAATTCGACATGTGAACACGACAAAAAGGTTCAATGATTATTACTAAATTAGCTGCTCGATTTTTAATATAAAAACCAATTAATGATGGATGATACAATGAATATAGATTGGGGAAACCTGCCTTTTGCTTATTTCAAAACCGATTACAATGTACGTTGTTACTACCGTGATGGAAAATGGGGCGAAATAGAAGTGACATCTTCCGAATATATTCCTATACACATGGCCGCAACAGCATTGCACTACGGACAGGAAGCTTTTGAAGGCCTTAAAGCCTATCGCGGAAAAGATGGGAAAGTGCGCTTATTTCGCTGGAAAGAAAATGCCAAACGCATGCGCAGATCTGCCGATGGAATTATGATGGCCGAAGTGCCCACAGATATTTTTAAAGAAGCCATTTTTAAAGCCATTGAATTAAATGCCAAATACATTCCACCATACGGAACCGGGGCAACACTTTATTTGCGTCCACTGCTTATTGGTAGTGGCCCACAAGTAGGTGTAAAACCTGCCGATGAGTATATGTTCATGGTTTTTGTAAGTCCGGTCGGGCCTTATTTTAAAGAAGGTTTTAAACCCGTAGCCATTGAAGTGGTTCGTGATTTCGACCGGGCAGCTCCACTTGGAACCGGACATATAAAAGTAGGCGGGAATTATGCTGCAAGCATGCGTTCTGCCGATCGTGCTCATAAGGATGGTTTTGCTTCTGTATTATTTCTAGATGCCAAAGAAAAGAAATACATTGACGAAGCTGGTCCCGCAAATTTCTTTGGGATAAAAGGCAATAAATACATTACCCCTCAATCGCATAGTATTTTGCCATCGATTACCAATATGAGTTTGGAACAAATTGCAAAAGACATTGGCCTTGAGGTGGAACGCCGCCCTGTTGCTGTTGACGAATTGGAAACTTTTGAAGAAGCCGGTGCCTGTGGTACTGCCGCTATTATTAGTCCGATTGGGAAAATTTATGACAGAAAACTTGACAAAACTATTCATTACGGTGATGTTGCCGGGCCTGTTTCTACCCGATTGTACGAAACCCTTCGGGGTATTCAACAGGGAGAAATTGAAGACACACATGAGTGGACTTGTATTGTGAAAGAGGTTTGATAATCAGTTGATAGTTGGGAGTTGCCTGTTATTTGTGATGTGAGAAAGGTCAATAATTCAAATAGAATCCTTACTAATTATTTGTAACTTTGTGTTTTTAACAAGGGCAATAAATGAGCAAGAAAAAATTGACAATAGAGGGTTTAATCAATTCTGCGGATAGTTTTTGTCAACAAGAAACCAAGTGTGAAAATAAAGAGCTATTTGGAGTAACTGATGGAAAAGCAGTAGGAACATATATTGAGCATAAGTTCAAAGAATTCCTGAATGAGAATTATATAGTTGATAATGGAAATTCCGCAAGGGGGATTGACCTGCCAGAAGCTGAAATTAACACTGATATAAAGGTAACTTCAATAAAACAACCCCAATCTTCAAGCCCCTTTAAAGATGCCAAACAAAAAATATACGGACTTGGCTATAACCTTCTTGTTTTTGTTTATGAAAAAACAGATAATCAAGAAAATGAAACGACCGTATTAGATTTTAAAAGTTGTTCGTTTATCAACAAGGAAAGAACAGCAGATTATACAACAACATTCAGGTTGATTGAAATGATTGGGGATGGAGCAATCGAAGAAGATATAATTGCATATCTCAATGATAAAAATATCCCTGCAGATGACATTACTTTAACTCAAATAGCAAAGCAAATTCTGCAAAATGCGCCAAGGTTAGGCTATTTAACCATATCCAACGCTTTGCAATGGAGATTGCAATATGGACGAGTTGTAGCCCTTTCTGAAAAAGTGGATGGGATTACAAAAATTATAGATAAAGTGAATCATTAATATGATAGTTTTTAATGCAAATATTCCCGATTCTGTAATTGAATTCTTTGGTAATTATGATGATTTGCCAATATCATTTATCAATTCGGAACTAAGATCAATTTGTGGAATAAATTCATTTTTTACTGCTCAATCGGAGATTGGCCATTTAGTAAAAACAATACATGCGAATAAAAATTTATTAAGAGAACCTGACAGGGCAGAGTATGGAGATTTTCAAACAAATAGAAATTTAAGCGATAATGTTTGCAAACTTCTAAAAAGTCAAAAAACTTCTCCTGAGGTTATTATTGAGCCTACTTGTGGAAAAGGAAATTTTCTTATTTCAAGTCTTAAAACATTTGAGAATATTAAGTTTATTTATGGAGTTGAAATTTACAAGCCTTATGTATGGGAAACAAAATTTGCCATACTTGACTATTTTTTGAGTAATGATTATTCTATTTTACCTGAAATAAATATCTATCATTATGATATTTTTGATTTTGACTTTGAAAAAATTTCTAGCAAACACAATAATCAAGAAATACTGATAGTTGGAAACCCTCCCTGGGTTACAAATTCAAAATTATCTTCTCTTGGTTCCGAAAATCTGCCTGTAAAATCGAATTTCAAAAACCATAGCGGATTTGATGCTTTAACAGGAAAGGGAAATTTTGATATTGGTGAGTATATCTCAATTAAACTATTATCAGTATTTGCAAAATTAAATGGAACTTTCGCTTTTCTTATTAAAAACTCGGTAGTAAAAAATATCTTGTTAGAACAGAATAAAACAAAATTTCAAATATCGAATATCAAACAATTTGATATTGATGCAAAAAAGGAGTTTAGTGTTTCGGTTAATGCTTGTTTGCTTTTGTGTTCTATGAATAAAGAGCTAAATCTGACAATTAACGAATATGATTTCTATTCCAAAAAACTGATAAGGGAATATGGTTGGGTTAACAATAAATTTGTTTCAAATATTGAATTGTATATAAAATCTGCAAACATCGATGGTAAATTTCCTTTCGTCTGGAGACAAGGTGTAAAACACGATGCTTCAAAGATAATGGAATTAGAAATTGTAAACGGTCAATATTTAAACAACAATAAAGAAACTGTCGAAATAGAAAATGAATTAGTTTTTAGTTTATTAAAAAGTTCTGATTTAAAAGGCGGTATTATTGATAAGTCTCGTAAATATACCATCATCACTCAAAAAAAAATAGGTCAGGAAACCAAATACATAAAAGAACAATACCCCAAAACCTATAATTATCTTTTCAGCAACATTGCATATTTTAATAAGAGAAAATCAAGCATTTATAAAGGAAAACCTGTTTTCTCAATTTTTGGAATCGGGGACTACTCCTTTAAACCTTACAAAGTTGCGATTGCGGGAATGTATAAAACAACGACATTTTCGTTGGTAAATCCAGCTAATAATAAGCCAATTATGCTTGACGATACTTGTTACTTTGTTGGTTTTGACACATTAATGGAAGCAGAGATAACAAGAGTCCTGCTGAACAAAGAAATAACTCAGGATTTCATCCAGTCAATTGCGTTCAAGGACGCTAAAAGGATGATAACAAAAGATTTATTAATGAGAATTGACTTGAATGAAATAATAGAGAAAACAGATTTTTATGAATTGCAGTTGGCAATTCCTATGCTTAACCTTGCAGATTGGGAAAATTATAAAGGAAATTTGGCAAAACTGGAATACGAAAAAAAACAGCAATACGACCTTTTTGCTGATCAGGAATTAAGTGCAGCAATACCGATAAGTAATGCAAGTACTGGTAAAAAGTTGACAGAGTATGTAAGTAGTTAAGTTTAGTCGTAAAATCAAAAATTAATAATAATGAAAAGCTTAAATTTATTTCTACTGTTGTTATTTTTCAGTAGTCTTGGAACTGTCGGCTACAGTCAGCAAGATTGTAAGGTGCTTATTCCTGCAATTGCCGATAATTATGTTGGGAAATGTAAAAAAGGACTGGCACATGGAAAAGGGAAAGCATTTGGTATTGACAAATATGAAGGAATGTTCCGCAAAGGCCTGCCAAATGGCAAGGGAACTTATACATGGTCAACGGGCGAAAGATATGAGGGGCAATGGTTAGCAGGACAAAGAGATGGAGCCGGTGTTTATATTGCGAGAGTTGATGACAAAGACAGCGTTACGGCAGGGGTATGGAAGAATGGCGATTATGTAGGCCCAATCCCTAAAAATCCGCAGGTTATTGGTAGTGTAAGTGTCGAAAAATTTCGTTTTTCGAGAAGGGGTGATGGGACAAAAGTGTTGATTGATATTTATTTGAATGGGACAACAAATGCCGACCTCGAGAATTTTTCGATGGTGGCCAGCAGTGGTGGTGAAATGCGATTGGGTCGTTCTGTAGGTTATGAAAATGTAAGTTTTCCTTTTGTTTGTAAGGTTTCTTACCAGACCTGGAATAAATTCCACACCAATAGGCATTATGCAAAATTTGAATTCGAAATCAGCGAGCCGGGCAATTGGCTGGTTGTTATTCACAACAATTAAAACAAAATTCTGCCAGGAAAAAGAGTGAAGTTTTATATTAAACTTTTCTGTCGAAGGTGAGTCTCCATTTCAATTTGAAGTTCTTTAGCACTTTCTGCAGCTTTTTTTGCAAAATCAATTTCGTTTGAAGCAAAAATAATTCCCCGCGAAGAGTTGACCAGTAATCCGCAATGGTCATTCATTCCGAAGTTAGAAACTTCTTCCAAACTACCTCCTTGAGCACCGATTCCCGGAACAAGTAAAAAACTATCAGGAGCAATTTTCCTGATTTCAGTGAGAGCCTTGGCTTTTGTAGCGCCTACAACAAACATGATTTGATCGGTATTTCCCCAACTTTGTCCAGTTTTCAGAACGCTTTCAAATAGCTTGTCTCCCGATTTTTTATCGGTGAGGTATTGAAAATCGGCTGCGCTTTTATTTGAAGTCAGGGCCAGTACAACCGACCATTTATCGGTATAAGCGAGGAAAGGTGAAACAGTATCAAGTCCCATATAAGGGGCCAAGGTTACCGCATCAAAATTGTAAGTCTCGAAAAAAGTTTTGGCATACATGGCCGAAGTGTTGCCAATATCGCCACGTTTGGCATCGGCAATCAGGAAAATATTGGCATCAGTTTTCCGGATGTGATCCACTGTCTTTGCCAGACTTTCCCAACCTTTGGGTCCATTTGCTTCGTAGAAGGCCAGATTGGGCTTGTAGGCAACGGCCAAATGCTGGGTTGCATCAACAATGGCTTTGTTAAACTCGAAAACAGGATCTTCTAATTGAAGTAAATGTTGTGGAATTTTCTCAATATCTGTATCGAGACCAATACAAAGAAAGGACTTCTTTTTTTGTATTTGTTGAAAAAGTTGTTTTCTGTTCATGGTGCTATTTTGAATCTACTAGCGCGCGAATGTTTCGCGTGCTTCTTGGTCACGCGAAAAATTCGCGCGACAGTTTAGCCCTCAAATTCCTCCTTCAGCCGTTCGGCATTTTCTGCCAATTGCAGTTTTTCGATGATTTCTTTAATATCACCATCAATAATAGCGGGCAGGTTGTACATTGTGAGGCCGATGCGGTGGTCGGTTACCCTTCCTTGTGGCCAATTATAAGTGCGGATTTTGGCAGAGCGGTCACCCGTTGAAACCATGGTTTTGCGTTTGTTCGACATTTCATCCAGATACTTGGCATGCTCTCTTTCGTAAAGACGGGTGCGAAGGACCTTCATGGCTTTGGCCAAATTCTTAATCTGCGATTTTTCATCCTGACAACTCACCACAATTCCTGAAGGAATGTGGGTGAGCCGGATGGCTGAATAGGTTGTGTTTACCGATTGGCCGCCCGGACCACTTGAGCAAAATGTGTCTTTTCGGATGTCTTTGTCGTTGAGTTCTACATCAAATTCATCGGCCTCAGGAAGTACAACCACCGAAGCTGCAGAAGTATGCACACGTCCCTGGGTTTCTGTTTTTGGTACACGCTGCACGCGATGCACACCCGATTCAAATTTTAGAATACCGTAAGCGCCATTTCCAATCACATTGAAAACAATCCCCTTAAAACCACCTGCCGTACCTTCATTTAACTCCATTACTTCCACTTTCCATTTGCTGGTTTCACAGAATTTCTGGTACATCCTGAAAAGATCGCCTGCAAAAATAGAAGCCTCATCACCACCGGTTCCGGCACGGATTTCCATCACGCAGTTTTTATCGTCTTCGGGGTCTTTTGGGATAAGCAGGATGCGAATTTGCTCTTCGAGTTCTTCTTTTTTTGGTGTTAGATCATCCAGTTCTTCTTTGGCCATCTCCCGAAATTCGGGATCTTTCTCCTCGGCCAGTACGGTTTTGGCACTCTCAATATCCAACAACAATTGTTTGTATTTGTTATAGGCCATTACAACCGGTTCCAGCTCTTTGTAGTCTTTGTTCAGTTTTACAAACTTCTTCATGTCCGACATTATTGCCGGATCACTCATCTGATCAGCAATTTCTTCGTGCCGGTTTTTTAAGTTTTCTAATTTGTCAAGAATTTCCACGGTGGTATTTTTTATGGATGCAAAGATAAAAAAACCCGTGCATGGAAATGCACGGGTTTTTTGATTGTAATTTGAGTCTTCAGTTAGAAATCAACAGTCAACAGATTCAAATGTCTAAGGTCTAAAATTCTTTATTCTTTCACATAAACCGATGATACCATAATCGTTCCATCAGGCTGAACCACAAGAACGTTGAAAATGCCTTTTATAAAACCATTAATTCCAACTTCTGCCCCATCTAAATAAACAATCTGTTGGTTGCAGTTTCCAGTGTCTTCATGTTTTCCCCAGATTTTAAATTTCATGGAATTGGCGGGGTCATTTCCTTCAAGAGCAGCATTTTCAAAGCGGTCGAATTTATAACAGCCATCAGGCCCGATAACTCCATAAAACTTAACTAATAGCGTGTCAGTTACATGAATTGTGTCGGGCATCACTATGCTGTCAATCTGAATCAGGAAGTCAGGATTTGTTTCGTCTTTTTTACATCCTGTTGACCAAACCAATAGGCCGGTCATGACTAGGATTACTGAAATAATCAGGGTGTTTTTTTTCATTTTTTAGCTATTTGTTTTTTGCTAAACGCAAAAATGTTGAATAAATTATTGGATGGCAAAAATAGAAAATGTTATCTTATATTGATATCCTTTTTATCTTTAGAAAGTAAATACAAGCATAACCCGTAAGCTGCCAGCAGTGGCAGCAACCAAATCATTTTTGCACCGAACCTGTCAATGGCATTCGAAAAGGTTGCCGATCCCCAGGCATTGACCACGATTCCTAAAATAATAAGAATAGTCAGCGAGTTAAACTTTCTTCGTTTCTGCTTCTTCAATACAAAAATCCATAATACAATTCCTGCAATCGAAACTAAAACAACAACTCTATACAAATAATTGAGATTTGTAGTAAATGATAATTCATCCCGGTTTTGTTTTGATTGTTCAAACTGGTCTAGTTCTCCCGGAAAATAATTGATTATCCTCTCGTAAACAAGGCTGCCTTTAGGAAATGGGATATTGCTATCATTAATTTTGAATTTCAAAAATTGCTCGTAAGTTGCAGCAACAGAAGCTTTCACATGCAAAAATATGTATTTGGGGTTTGTTAGTGTTTGATAAATAATCGCATTGAATTCTTCTTCAGTAGCTTTCCATCCGCCCATTTTATTTACCGGTCCATTTGCATCCCAAACAAACTCAAATGCCCTTTTTGGCAAATCATCTTTGTAGGCGCACAATTGGTAGTTTGTTGTTTCGCAATGCTCATCCAAAAAAGTCTTCAGAATTCCGTGTTCGCTCATTGCACCCATAAAAAACACATGCCTCGATTTGGCCATGGCCGAAAGCATGCTTGATAGAGCAATAATTGTGAGCCCAAAAAGAATGAAAATTGTTTGTAAACGGATGACTTCCCGAAAGCGGAAAAACCGTAGCGAACGGATAAGATTGACAACCAATAGAAAAACAATATTGTAGCTGATGTGTGATAAATGCATTGCCGTTGAGAGTAGAAAAATTAAATACAACCACCAGCGCTCTTTCTTGTTTGGATTGCCAATGAGCAAGACAACAGAAGCCAGTAATAGTATTGGCGTAAAAATATCAGAAATCGGCTGGCTGGCTGTCCACGAAAGGCTGGTGAAAATGGAGAGAAATGCAATAATGGCCAATACGATAAACTTATTTAGTGCATCCCCAAAAAGTGTTTTTGAAAGACGGAAAATCAAATACGACAGTATAAAAGATTGCGCAAAGATGACCGTCCACAATGACAAACCATTTAAGCTAAACAGGCGCAGAAACAGGCAGTAGGTGATGGGACGGTCGAAGGGTGTTTGCAGGTCAAATCCGTTGGCAATATAGGTTGTTACATCAGCATACAAAATGGGGTAGGTATTGTAGAATGCGTCCACCATTATAAAAAGGGCTGCAATGGAATAGAATATGGCGTTTTTGAATAAGTGCTTCACCCGTCAAAAGTAGAAAATAATTGGAGCATCTGCTGTTGTGGATTCCGCTGTTCGGGATATTTTATCCCGGGCCAAATGGATTAGGATTTTCAATCTGTTTCAAAGCAGTTTCAATCCGTTATTGATTAGTTTTGAAAATTCCGGCTTGCTGTTTTTTAATTCAGAAAGATAGTTTTTGATGTCCTTTTTGAGTCCCGGATTTTGGTAGTTATCTTTTAATAATTCCAGTATTTCCAGCGGCAGAAGCCATTCTCCCTGCTGTCTGGTTTTGATGTTGTTCCAGATTTCTGCTAAGTCGTTGTAATTGTTGTTTTCTTCTCGAATTTGGCGAACACCGGCATACAGCCTGTGTAGCTCTTTGGCCTTTGAATTGTATTTAATTTTATGGGTTTTCTCAATGGGTGCTTTATATTTCAATCCAAAACCAGAGGCATCAGCCGGTCCACTAAAAGCCGAACGGATTTTCTCACCAATCGCCATATCGTAAATTCCCCAGGAAGGTTCAAAAAGGGTTTTCCTTTGATGCTTTACTTTGCAATCGGCAAATGACAGCAGTAGTAATTTCGCCTCTTTTCGAAGGGTATTCAGCAGCGTACCTTCTACTTTAATTCCTGATTCAAACTCAAATTTGCAGTACATACCTTTTGTGATTCCGAGTTCCCGCAGGTCGTTATCAGTTAACAGACGGGTGGGTTTTAAACTGCCTTTTATTTTTCCGATGGGAGAACCAAAACCGTCTTTGTGTACTTTTTTCGAATGTCCTTTTAACATTCTATTTTTGAAATTAAGTGTTGTCGCTCCGGAAGTATTGATATAAATAGCCCGCCCATTGTGGATCATTGTATCCGTAAAAGTCCCGGAAACCTGTAATCCGGATTCATACTCAATTGTTGCCGTATTTCCTGAGTCGATGGCTTTCATTATTCCATCCAAGCCCCCGGTACGCAGTGCCATTTGGTTGGCAAAATTATCAAGCACGTCTGTGAGGTGTTTGAAATTTGGTGTCACAAATAGCTGGGGTTGCGGTTTGGTAATATCAAAATTGTAGTCGATGGCATCGATAGAGTAGGGGAGTTTGATCACATTTTTTTTGAGTGCGTCCACACTTTCACCAATTGAAGAAAGCAACCCAGCACCATAAATTTTGGGATTATCCAAATTGCCAATTAAACCATATTCTACTGTCCACCAATGCAGGTTGCGAATGAGTGCCATTTCGGAAGCCATTCCCATTTCACTGGACAGCTCTCCCAGCTTATCCTCTGCCTCTTTAATGCTTGTTGCTGCACTGTTTGGATCGGCTTTCAAAATAGAAAGGTGCCTGATGGCTTCGTACATTTCGTAGTCCTTTTTCGAGGAGAAAGCTTTCGATCCAATCTCGCCAAAATAGCGCAGGTATTCGGCATATTCGGGGTCGGCGATAATGGGTGCATGGCCGGCAGCTTCATGGATAATATCGGGGGCAGGGGTGTATTCTATTTGGTTGTACGGACGAATGTCGGCAGCAATTACCAATACATGATGCATTTGAAATTCCATAAATGCCGAAGGGGGAATAAATCCGTCCACAGCCACTGCAGCCCAGCCAATTTCAGCAAGAATATCATTCATACATTCAATACTTGGCAGTTGTTCCGCCGAAATTCCGGCTTTGCTCAATCCTTCAAGGTAAGAAGTGTGCGCAACTTCTCCCAGATAATTGATGTTTTGCCGCATTACATAGCGCCACACTGCCTGGTCCTGGGGTGTGTATTTTTCGTAATGTTGTTCAACAATAAACGACCGGAGGTGCTTGGGTAGGTTTTCGATGATGGGATTTGCTGTCATGGGAGCTTATTTAGAATATATTCAAATAACGTCAAAAATAGAGAATATTGTTGGTTTGACTTATTATTTGAGGAGAATAGGTGGCGACAAACGTAACTGTCAAGTGTACCTTAGCCTGTTTGTGAAGGGAATTATTATGTTATGTCAATCCAGAATTAATCTTGATGGTTTATAAAAACAATGGAATGTTGTTTGAAAAAAGTGATGGGTTTATCGCAGCAGTGTAACCGTACCTTGCGAAACGATCTGTTTCCCGTCATAAGAAACCACCACAAGACGCCAGGGATACACACCAACAGGTTGCATATCACCATTGTTAAAGAACTTTCCATTCCAGAACTCGTCATAATTATCGGTTGAAAAAACAGGATTTCCCCAACTGCTGAAAATATCCATCTGGTAATTGAAAATTTCAGGACCCTGCCAAAATAATTCGAAGTAATCATTAAGGCCATCGCCGTTGGGTGAAAATGCATTGGGGGCAATAACATTAAACCTGTTGTCAACAAAAACACTTCCTGATTTTGTACAGTTATTGCTGTCAGTAACAAGAATTATATATTCTCCAACCTCCAGAATATCTGTAAAGTAATCTATGGAACCTGATTCCCAATCGTAAGTGTATGGGTAAATCCCGCCATTTACCTCAACTTCAATTGTATTCTGATTATAATCTACATTAAAATCCATAGCCATTGCTTCAGGTTCATCGATTGTTGAATTCCCAAAAAATGTACAGCCTTCATTATCAGTAACTGAATACGAATAAACGCCTTTTTGTAAACTGTCGACCCGCGGAGTGCTGGCAATTAAATCATCATTGTGAAACCAAAGATACTGGTAAGGTGCATTTCCTGTTGCTTCAACTACTTCTATGTTAAAAGACCCGTCTTTATTACCGAAGCAACTTACATTATTTTTATCAATATCTAACGAATAAAAACAACCCCAAAGAAATGAGTCATCTTTCATACAGCCTGTTCCCTCGTCATAATAAACTTTCAGGGTGTAATATCCCGTACTGTATGGAGGAAGTTCCAGACAAAACTCCATGCCTACTGTATCGCCTTCAGGATACTTTTGCCACAGATAAGTTGCATCCGGACCTGCATTGAAATTTGAAGCGCAAATGAATAATGTATCTCCTATATTGATGCTTATGCTATCGAGTTTATACCGCAATGGATTTTCATGGAACTCCCAACCTGTATTGGAAAAGTTTAGGTTGTTACTGAAAGAACCAGCATCGAAACTGGCTCCACCGCTAGCTTTGATATTTGTCATCTCAATAAAATCACCATGAACTTCACCTGTACTTTTAAAAACCTCCGCTTGCTCTTCATCGGTGGACTGTAGCCAAATTGATTCGCAGTTATTTCCCCATATATTGAACTGATCAGTTATTGTTTGCGTTTCTCCTCCGGATAGTTGGTAAACATGTCCGGGTGAAAAGTCTAAAGTTCCGAACGTGTTGGATCCTATAATGTTGCCGTCATCCGAAAAGTAGGCTTTACTGTAAATTCCATCTCCTCTAATTAAACCATCCGACTTAAAATGAAGCTCTCCAATTGTGTCATTACCAAAAACTTCTCCGGAAGATTCAAAAACCAATTTGTCAATTTTGTATACATTCATCCCGGCGGTATCCCAAATGTTAATGGCTCCCTCTCCGGAAAATTGAATATTTTCAGCCAGTACATAACTGTCCAGTCCTGATAAACATCCATTATTGAAACTTATTTTTCTGAACTGAATCGTGTCAGTTGTATTTACAAACAAGGATTGTTTTCTGGTTGGGGATGTGAATGTTACATCATGGTACTGGATATTTGATGTGTTTCTCTGGTAGAAATCACCACGACCGATCCGGATATGAGATGTGTGTTCCTGCA
>QMPA01000083.1 GCA_003650365.1 Bacteroidota bacterium
AATTCAGTATTTCCATTTTTTACGAATCAATTGAATTCCCTTGTTAATTTGGTATTTTACGAAAGAATCCTTATTGCTTTTTAAATCCCTACCTCACCACCACAACAGTTCCCTCAATCGTTTTGGTTTTACCTGGCTGACTAATTTCTTCGTAAACAATATGATAAATGTAAGTCCCTTTTGTAGCGGGATTTCCCTGATAACTTCCATCCCAGCCGCAATCAATGCCGTTGCACTCGAAGATTTGCTGTCCCCAACGGTTATAGATAGTGAGTTGGTATTCGCTGATATAATCGTATTTGGGAACTGCCCTGAAAGTATCGTTCAGACCATCTCCATTTGGAGTAAAGGCATTGGGCATATAAAAGGGTTCTCCGTTTTCTCCCCAAAGGACTTGTACAGCATCTGTCGATTTACAGCCTTCGTAAGAAATGACTTCCACCACATAATGTCCCATGCTATCAATTTGGATGGCTTCTGTAATTTCTCCTGTATTCCATAGGTAGTATTCGGCACCGTTTCCGGCTTCAAGTAAATAGCCGGGTTCTGCCCAAATAGTGTCGTAGGTTGAAAATGCAATTTCAGGAGTGGGATTAACGTTGATGGCAATGGTTTTGCTCTCTACACAATCAATAGTATCGGTAACTGTGAGTTTGTAGCTTCCTCCCTGTTGCGCCTGTATGTTATTAAACCATAACAATCCACCAGTACTTGAAAAATTATTGGGGCCTTCCCAGAAATAATCAATTACCCCGGTGCCTCCCTGAATCGTTGGCCAAATGATGACTGTGTCTCCTTCACAATAACCTGGTGCGGCTCCCATGTTGATTTCCGGTCGAGTGTAAATACGTATAGCTCCCAGTTCGTAAGCCACGTTGATTGTTTCCCCGTTCTCATTGAAAAACTGGCCTTCGTTGGGTTCTGCTATCCAGTCAATTTGTGAGACACCTTCATCGAGTCCGCTGAAAATGAGTTCTGTCATTTTTGAATTTTCAGGTAAAGAAACAGGAGTTTCTCCTTTCCAGCTAATGTGTACTTCTCCGACAGCGGGAATGATACTAGCCTGAAAACCTGCTACCAAATCCGGGTGAACCTGCATATAACCATCGCATTTAATCAGGGTGTTGTCGTAAGTGAGTACTACATAAAAACTATCGACTTCAATAAAGTTGCTTAATCGCAACTGGCTTGCAGTTGCATTGCCGATACAGGTGTAACCATCCCCTGCTATTGCACCGATGACCAGTGAGAAAATACGGCCGAGTACAATGGTAAAAGTGGTGTCACAACCAAATTCATCTTTTACAACACAAGAGTACGTTCCTGCTGAAAGGTCTGTAAACAAGCCATTGTTTGTCTGAAAGCTGGTATCGTTGTCGATGGAATAAAAAACATCCCCTTCGGAAACTGTTGCTGAAATATCAATCTGCCCGTTGGCTAAGTAATCGGTTTCGGGTGTGGTGTTTACGCTGTTAATTTGAGGACCTTCGATGTTCACGATAATGACGGGATTGTTTTCAAAAACAGTCTCGCAATCTCCCTGGTCGCCGACTTTGACAAAATAATTGCCCTCCGGAAGGGCTGTAAAAACATTGCTGCTTTGCCAGTTGGTTCCGTTGTCGATGGAAAACAGCAAATCAGTTCCTGCACCTGAATTGGCTGTAATTTCAATACTTCCGTTTACCTGACCACAATGAATAGAATTAAACATGACTTCCAATATTTCAATATCCCCGGCATCGGTGATGGTGTAAGCTTCGGAAATGGTTTCGCAAGCATTGCTGTCCGTAACGTGCAGGAAGTAATTGCCCACAGCTAAATTTACAATATCGAGGGTGGTGGCTATCAAATTGCTGTTGGCATCGAACCATGCATAAGTCAGCGGTACGGCTCCTTCAACTTGCAATCCTGCAATACTTCCGCTGCTGCCACCACAAGCAGTTGGGATGATTACCAGGTTCTCTTCATTAAAAACTGCTTTGCCGAACCAGCCCACATGAATGCTGTCGGCGATGCTACAACCGAGTGCATTGGTGACTGTTACCCAGTAAGTTCCCGAATCTGAAACGGTGATACTGAATACATTTTGCCCAAAACTGCCATTGCTCCATGCATACATGCCTGGTTCGTTTCCGGCATGGAGCACAATTTCTGTGCCTTCACAGGCCAGCGTATCCGGCCCAAGGTCTGGGTGGGGTGATTCCAGTACGGTGATTACTCTAGAGGTTTCTTCTATCCTTCCGTTGGGGTAAGTAACCCGAACATACACTTCGTATTCACCTGCCTGTTCGTAAATGTGCTCCGGCCAGAGTGAAATAGAAGCGTTACCATCGCCAAATCTCCAGAGGATACTTGTGGGTTCGGGGATAAAATTAGGCTGGAAGGCAATAGGGTTGCGGGCACACTCGCCTTCCCACTCAAAACGGTAAAGGTGGTCGAGCAGGATGTTGGGAAGGAACGCGCCAACTTCATATCCCTCTAAATAAATAGCATTGTCCTCAAAGTTACAGGCGACGCCCCTTTTCCATGGTTCGTGGATAACGCCTACATAGTCGCTCACATAGGGTGGCCCGGCACCATAGATTTTCCCATCCCTTGCCAATTGCAAACCATTGACCATCCCTGAGCCTATGAAATTTTCTGATTGCAAAAATTGAAGGGAGTCTTCAATATACTGCATATCGTATTGGTAGAGCTCCATCACATCGTTTGGGTTACTCCAATAGGCACAATACAATAATTTTGAATCGGGGGAAAATTCAACAGCGAATGGTTTATATCTGCCATCATGGGCATTTCTGACCAACGAATAAAGCAATTCTATTTCGCCTGTTATTGCATTGAAATGACATATATCAAAGACCTGGTCCAAATAAGCTCCACCCGATTCCTCATACGCTACCACGAGGTATTTCTTGTTAGGTGAAACTTTCATGCTGCCCCTGTTATTATCATCCTGCCTGTCTGGTGCTTGGCTAAAAACAACATCTAGACTAAGCCCTGAAGACGTTAATAAAAATGAAGCGAAAGCATCATCCCTGAACTTACGTGTAATCACCCAAATATCATGGCCATTGGTATGGCGTACCGATGTCAGTCTATGAAAAGCATCCCAGGCAATGTCCAATGATATGTTTTTCTGGTCTGTAACAGCGCCCAATCCTCCCTCAAGATTCATATCCACAACCGAATAATGCATGCCTGTCAGTTCATGATAACCTGCAACAGTAAACACATAATACAAATGCCCTGAACCGGGTTTTTGCAGTATCAAGGCTCCTTGTGAAGCATCCTTTTGCCCAATAAGTTCATTCCCGTTCTGCATCAGTTGTCCGTTACGGTTCCATATTTTTTCACCACTGCAACTGAATAAAAAATTACCTGCCGAATCGCTGATACTCGCAGATGCATTCCTCGAATAGAAAGGGTGACCAGGTGAAAACACCGGCTCGCCTGTGTTAAAGTCAAACTTGCAAAAGTTCCCAAAGTACCAGATGTTGGCTTGGTTTTGACCTGAAGCCGCTTGGAAGGCAAATAAAATGAAAAGGAAAGTATAAAATTTTTGTTTCATGAGTTGGTAAAATTAATATTATTTGCAGTCAATTGCAATATTTATTGCTAACCTGAATAACAAAGTTCTCACATGTAATTTCTATGTCAGTTTTTTATTTCTCTGTTTTAATTCAGGGTGATGCAAGATTTAAGCTTTTTTGGTTTTTTTCTGTGTTGGCCTTTTGCGTTGGCAAAAACCAAATAGGCTTAAATGTGCGGAGGGTTTTCGCCTTGTTGCCAACGGTATGCAAATATGCGCCGTAGCCGTTTCATTGTTGAATTTTCCTACGTGTTTACAGTGGTTAAATTTACAATAAATTTTCATTACGAAGCAGCAACCCGGCTATGGCGTATGATTTGCTGTTGGCAACTGGGCTTCATTATTTCTCTGCGGCAGGGCTGGCGAGCTCTTTGGCAAGTTTTGGCTTTTAGCGGTGGGCTTTTCGAGCGACTTGGCAATGTGCTTGACAGCAAAGGGTTGGCATTTTTAGTCAAATCCTAATTCAGTATTTCCATTTTTTACGAATCAATTGAATTCCCTTGTTAATTTGGTATTTTACGAAAGAATCCTTATTGCTTTTTAAATCCCTACCTCACCAATACAACAGTTCCCTCAATCGTTTTGATTTTTCCGGGCTGGCTGATTTCTTCATAAACTATACGATAAATATAGGTGCCATTTGGAGAAGCCTCGCCTTGGTAAGTACCATCCCAGCCACAATCAATGTCATTGCATTCAAAGATTTGCTGTCCCCAGCGGTTGTAGATAGTGAGTTGGTAGCTGCTGATGTAATCGTATTTGGGAACTGCCCGGAAAACATCATTCAATCCATCACCATTGGGCGTAAAGGCATTGGGCATATAAAAGGGTTCTCCGTTTTCTCCCCACAGGACTTGTACAGCATCTGTTGATTTACAGCCTGCATAGGAAATAACTTCCACAACATATTGACCCATGCTGTCGATTTGGATAGCTTCTGTGATTTCCCCTGTATTCCATTGGTAATATTCGGCACCGTTTCCGGCTTCTAACAAATATCCAGGCTCTGCCAAAATTGTGTCGTAGTTGGCAAATGCAATTTCAGGGAAAGGGTTTACCGTGATAGCAATGCTTTTGCTTTCTACACAATCAATAGTATCTGTTACTGTAAATTTGTAATTGCCATCCTGATTCGCTTGGATACCCATGATTACAAGCCGTCTATTGTTACTTGAAAAATTACCAGGACCTTCCCAAAAATAATCGAACTCGCCGCTACCATCCATTACAAGGGGCGAAATGACGATAGTGTCGCCATCACAAACAGAGCGATCGCTACCCATCATCATGATATTCGGTCTGGTGTAAATACGGATGGCTCCCAGTTCATAGTTCACGGCAATTTCTTCACCGTTGGCATTGAAGAATTGCCCTTCTCCCGGTTCTGCTTTCCAGTCTATTTGGGAAACCCCTTCGCCAATGGCACTGAATACCAGTTCCGCCATCTTAGCATTTTCAGGTAAAGTTGTCGGACTTTCCCCTTTCCAAGTGATATGGACTTCTCCCAGTGCAGGAACAATACTGGCCGTAAAACCGTTTTCTAGTTCTGGATGTACCTGTATGTAACCGTCACATTGGATTACATTTTGGTTGTAGGTAAGTTGTACATGGAAACTCTCTATTTCAGTAAAATTGTTCAACAGCAACTGGCTGGCTGTGGCATTGCCAATGCAGGTATAACCATCACCGGCAATGGCATCGATTAGCTGGGATAGGAATCTGTCAATCACAATCGTAAAAGTGGTATCACAGAAAAAATCGTCTTTTACCTTGCAGGTATAAGTTCCGGCACTTAGGTTTTCAAATACCCCATCATTGGTTTGAAAATTACTGCCATTATCAACGGAGTATAAAATATCCCCGCTTCCTACCAAAGCTTCAATGAGGATGCTGCCATCAGCCAGGTAATCGTTCTCGGGGGTAGCGCTTACATTTGTTACCTCCGGCCCTAGGATGTCTTCAATCACTACCGGATTATTCTCGTATACAGTTTCACAATCCCCCTGGTCACCAACTTTGACAAAATAAGTGCCTGCTGCTAGGTCTGTAAAAATGCTTTCTGTTTGCCAATTGGTTCCATTATCAATAGAGTACAGTAAATCAGTAGCTGCTCCCGAACTGGCTGCAATTTCAATACTTCCGTTTGTTTGCCCACAGTGTACAGCATTGAAATTGACTTCCAATATGTCAATATCCCCGGCATCAGTTATTGTGTAAGCATCTGAAATGGTTTCGCAATCGTTACTATCCAAAACGTGCAGGAAGTAATTGCCGACAGCGAGATTGGCAATATCAAGGGTGGTGGCTATCAAATTGCCATTGCCATCGTACCATTCAAAAGTCAGGGGTTCAGTTCCTTCAACAACAAGCCCTTCGATACTTCCGCTGCTGCCACCGCAAGCAGTTGGGGTGATGAGCAAATTATCTTCATTAAAAACAGCTTTGTCGAACCAGCCTACGTGGATGGTGTCGGACAAGCTGCAACCCAGGCTGCTGGTGGCTTTCACCCAGTAAGTTCCCGAATCGGAAACGGCGATGCTAAACGCATTTTCGCCAAAACTACCTGTACTCCAAACATAAAAGCCTTCGTCATTGCCGGCATTGAGTACTATTTCTGCTCCTTCACAACTCTGGATATCAGGGCCTAGATCAGGCTTGGGTGTATCAAGGACAGTGATCACCCGAGAAGTTTCCTCAACCCTGCCACTTTGATAGTTTACGGTAACATGCACTTCATAATCACCGCCATTTTCATACTCATGTACCGGCCAAAATTCGGTTGATGTTTGAAAGTCCCCAAAATTCCACAATATACTTACCATATCAGATAAAAAATTAGGTTGGAAGGCAATGAGATGCTTTGCACATTCCCCTTCCCACTCAAAACGGTAAAGATGATCTAGTAAAATATTTGGCAGGTGGTGATACACTTTTTGATCATTCCCCAGGTAAACAGCATCGGCCTGGAAATTACATTCAATTCCCCTTTTCCAGGGTTCGTGGATAACACTAAGATATTTAGAATTTATGCCATGCCGCGGGATGGTAGTATAAATCTTCCCGTCCCTGGCCAACTGCAATCCTTGGACCGGTCCGCGGGCAATAAAAATTTCCGACTCCTTAAACTGAAGCGAATCCTCAACAAACTGCATATCGTATTGATAGAGTTCCATCAATCTATCATCCTCCTCATTATAATAAGTAACATATAGGAGTTTTGAATCCGGCGAAAATTCAACAGCCCATGGCCAATATTGATTTGTCCAATCATTCGGATTTTTAGTTAAGGTATAGAGTAAATCAATTTCACCACTTGTGGCATTGAAACTGCCAATATCCAATGATTGTTTTAAACCCCCATACAATAATCCATCTTTTCTATATGCAGCAGCCAGATATTTTTTGTCAGGAGAAACCTTCATGCTCCCCTCGTTAACCATATCGTTTCTCCATGGAACAGGACTTACAACACCCTCGGTAGATAATCCGTTAGCAGTTAATAAAAAAGCCACATACCATTGGTCGGTTTTAAAATTGCGGGAAATGATCCACACATCCTCCCCATTGGCATGACGGACAGATGTAAGTTTATTACTGGCTGCCCAGGCTTGCTGCAGCGGCACATTTTTTTCTGCAGTTACATCGCCCAAGCCCCCGTCTAAGTTCATATCGACAACAGAATAAAACATACCAATATTATACGGATGTTCCCTACCTACTGTAAATACATAATACAGGTGATCTGATCCGGGTTGTTGGACAATTAATGCCCCCATAGAAGCGTCATGATGACCGGTTAGGTTTGAACCATTTGGCATAATTTGTCCTTCACGGTTCACTATTCGTTCGGCATTAGTAGCGCACAGTAAACTTCCGTTTGTATCACTCATTATTGACACGGCATAGGAAGAAAGAATAATTGTTTCATTTGTATTTACAGGTACGCCAGAAATAAAATCGAGCCCGCAGTAATCTCCAAAATACCACCTATTGGCTTGGTTTTGTGCTGAAGCCACTTGGAAAGCAAATAAAACGAACAGGAAAGTGTAAAATTTTCGTTTCATGATTTGGTAAAATTAATATTATTTGCAGTCAATTGCAATATTTATTGCTAACCTAAATAACAAAGTTCTCACACCTATTTTCTGTGTCAGTTTTTTATCTCTCTGTTTTAATTCAGTGTGGTGCAAGATTTAAGCTTTTTTGGTTTTTTTCTGTGTTGGCGTTTTGTGCTGGCAAAAACCAAATATGCTTGAATGTGTGGTGGGATTGCCTTGTTGCCAACGGATGGCGCTATGCTGCTGTGCCGCAGTTGGGTTTTAGTATTTTTCTGCGTACGAATGTACTAAATTAAGTAACATAATTTTACTATTTACAACTAATTGCGGCATGCAGTATGAGCGCGTGTTGGCAACTGGGCGTTCTCTTTTCTTTTCTGTACGGGTGGGGGCTGGCAAGCTCTTTGACAAGTTTTGGCTTTTGTTGCGGTGGGCTTTTCGAGCGACTTGGCAATGTGCTTAACAGCGAAGGGTTGGCATTTTTAGTCAAGTTCTCTTACAGTTTTCTATTTTTTTTTAAGTCAATTGACTTGCTTTACTAATCTGGTGGTTTTTCGAAGAAATCAATTGGACTCTTTAGAGGATGCTTTTAGTAATCTTTTTTTTCCTTTTTCTACCCTTACCTCACCAACATTACCGTTCCTTCAACCGTTTTGCTATGTCCGGGCTGGCTGATTTCTTCGTAAACAACACGATAAATGTAAACACCATTTGGAGAAGCATTGCCCTGATAAGTTCCGTCCCATCCGCAATCAATGTCATTACATTCGAATATTTGCTGTCCCCAGCGATTATAGATGGCGAGTTGGTAGCTACTGATGTAATCGTATTTGGGGACAGCCCGGAAAAGATCATTGAGTCCATCTCCATTCGGGGTAAAGGCATTGGGCATATAAAAGGGTTCGCCACCTTCTCCCCATAGGACTTGTACAGCATCTGTCGATTTACAACCTTCGTAAGAAATAACCTCTACCACATAATGTCCCATGCTGTCGATTTGGATGGCTTCTGTGATTTCTCCTGTATTCCACATATAGTATTCAGCACCGTTTCCGGCTTCGAGCAAATAGCCCGGTTCTGCCCAAATGGTGTCATAGTTGGCAAATGCAATTTCAGGAAAGGGATTCACCGTGATATCAATGCTTTTGCTTTCAACACAATCAATAGTGTCAGTAACTGTGAGTTGGTAATTCCCATCCTGGTTTGCATTAATTCCCATGATTACAAGCCGTCTACTGTTACTTGAAAAATTACCAGGTCCTTCCCAATAATAATCAATATCCCCAGTACCTTCCAATACAAGCGGTGATACCACAACTGTATCGCCTACACATGCAGATAGTTCACTTCCCATCATCATGATATTTGGTCTGGTGTAGATGCGTATTGAACCCAGTTCATAATTCACAGCAATTTCTTCCCCGTTGGCATTGAAAAACTGTCCTTCGCCCGGCTCGGCTTTCCAGTCTATTTGGGAAACCCCTTCGCCAATGGCACTGAATACCAATTCGACCATTTTGGAATTGTCGGCTAAAGTTGTAGGGTTTTCCCCTTTCCAGGTGATATGGACTTCACCCAATGTTAGGATTATACTCGCCGAAAAACCGCTTTCCAGTTCCGGATGGACTTGGATGTAACCCTCACATTGGATCACGTTTGGGTCATAAGTGAGCTGTACATGGAAACTGTCAATTTCGGAAAAGTTGCTCAACAGTAATTCACTGGATGTGGCTTCACCAATACAGGTATAGCCGTCCCCTGCGATGGCATCGATAACCTGGGAAAGGATGCGGTCAATGATTAGGCTAAAAGTAGTATCGCAACCAAATTCATCTTTCACTTGGCAAGTGTAAGTTCCGGCACTTAGGTTTTCAAATAGTCCGTTGTTGGTTTGGAAGCTACTGCCATTGTCAATGGAATAGAAAATATCCCCGCTTCCTACCAAGGCCTCAATGAATATGCTGGCATCGGCGAGGTAATCATTTTCAGGGGTAGTTACCAAATTCGTGATTTCTGGACCGGGGATGTCTTCAATAACTATCGGGTTATTTTCAAAGACCGTTTCGCAATCCCCCTGATCACCAACTTTGACAAAATAACTGCCTGAAGGAAGGCCTGCAAAAACACTGTCTGTTTGCCAGTTGTTGCCGTTGTCGATGGAAAATAACAAATCAGTTCCTGCTCCAGCACTGGCTGTAATTTCAATACTTCCGTTTTCTTGACCACAATGGATAGAATTAAAAACAACTTCCAATATGTCAATATCCCCGGCGTCAGTAATTGTGTAGGCATCTGAAATGGTTTCGCAGCCGTGGCCATCAATAACATGCAGGAAGTAATTGCCCACAGCGAGGTTGAAAATATCGAGGGAGGTGCTGATCATATTTCCGCTGCCATCGTACCAGGTATAGCTGAATATATTAAATCCCTCTGGAACCAGGCCCGTGATACTGCCGCTATTGCCACCACAGGAGGTGGGTGTGATCACCATGTTGTCCTCATTAAAAATGGCTTTATCATACCAAGCCACATGGATGGTATCGGACAAACTGCAACCCAAATCGTTAATAACTTTTACCCAATAAGTTCCCGTATCTGAAACGGTAATGCTGAACACATTGTTTCCAATACTACCCGTACTCCAGGCGTAAAATCCTTCATCATCTCCTGCTGTAAGTATTGTTTCTTCTCCTTCACAAATCAGTTGATCCGGTCCCAGGTCAGGATTAGGTGAGTCAAGTACTGTGATCACCCGTGAGGTTTCTTCTACCCTTCCACTTGGATAGGTAACAGTAACATGCACTTCATACTCCCCCCCATCTTCATACTCATGTACGGGCCAAAGAGTAGAAGATATTTCACCATCACCAAAGCTCCAAAGTATGCTGGCAGGATCGGGCAGAAAATTGGGCTGAAAAGCAATGGGGTGACGGGCACATTCTCCTTCCCACTCAAATCGGTATAGGTGATCTAATAACATATTAGGCAGGAAAGCATGTGTTTGGCGATCATCTAAATATAAAGAATTGGCTTGGTAATTGCAAGCCGAGCCCCTTTTCCAGGGCTCATGTATAACACTTAGGTAATCATATCCAGGGGCTCCAGCATAAGGCATCGTACAATAAATCTTCCCATCCCTGGCCAATTGTAAGCCATTGACTGGTCCGCGTGCGATAAATTGTTCAGATTGAAAAAATTGAAGTGAATCTTCAATATACTGCATATCGTATTGATAGAGTTCCATCTCACCAACACCGACCTGGGTATTGAAATAGCTTACATAAAGTAATTTTGAATCCGGCGAAAATTCTACAGCATAAGGTTTATAGCTACCAATAAAGAATGAATTTTTGGTTAAAGTATGGAGCATATCTATTTCACCGTTTGAGGCATTGAAGCTGCATATATCTAATGATGTTTTTATATAATCCGGACAATCACAAGATTCGTAAGCAGCCACCAGGTATTTTTTATTGGGGGAAACTTTCATGCTTCCCACATTATTTATATCACTTCGCTCAGGTACATGACTGATTACACCCTCTGTATTTAATCCTGATGCGCTTAATAAAAAGGCTACATACCATTGGTCTGTTCTAAAATTACGGGTGATGATCCACACATCCTCACCGTTAGAGTGCCGAACAGATGTAAGTTTATTGCTTGCTGCCCAGGCTCTGCCCAATGGGATGTTTTTTTCTGAAGTAACGTCCCCTAATCCCCCGTCCAGGTTCATATCTACTACGGAATAATGCATACCAATGTCAGGGATTCCCGGGTCATTAAAATCAACACTAAATAAATAATACAAATGATCCGAACCTGGTTGTTGTACAATCAAAGCGCCCATTGAAGCGCGGCGATCACCTATGAGGTTTTCACCATTGGGCATAAAGTTACCCTCCCGGTTCCATATCATTTGTCCATTAAAGCAAAATAAGAAATCGCCATTACTATCACACATATCTGACATGGCACTACCAGAACCAGCTTGAATTTCGTGGGTATTAACAGGTATGCCTGAATTGAAATCAACCCCACAATAATTTCCAAAGTACCAGATATTGGCTTGGTTTTGGGCCGTGGCTATGTTAAACAGTAAAATAGCAACAAATAAGGTACAATACTTAGGTTTCATGTTCTGGTGAAATTAGTTCTTTTTTTGGTTTTAATGTAAAATTATCAAGGCCCTGCCTGTTGAATAGGCAGGGTCTCAATCATTAAACATCTAATATTAATTGAATGTTAGGTTAAAAGAAACAGTATTACTACTAAACCAGTTGCACGTTTTGTTGTATTGTATGCCATACTTATAGCAATAAACATCGTCTGGATCTGATATGAGGGCCATCTCTACTAACACTGATATTCTTAAACTTGGTGTTTTGGTAGCTTTAATACACCAATCTTGGATACCGGTCTGTGCTGCTGTAAAAGTGGTTCCGGTTTCATCCCAATCTACTGTGTTAGTTACAAGTACAACCTGTTCGTCATTTACTACATCATAAACTTCAAGTGTTATATTAAATTCATAGTCAGCTGTGAGTTCACTTTGACAGTAAAATGGTGCAGCATAAAACCATGCTACATCAACATCATATTGGGCAAAAACGCTGGCCGTTCCCATCAGGAATACGGCAAGTAAGGTAATAATTTTCTTCATAGCAAAAATGTTTTAATAGGTAAATAATTTTGCGCTTCTCGGAGAACAGCAGTTTCTGCATTTCTAAAACTCAATGAGCTAAAATAAGTTTCCCAGCCATAAACCTGGGTACGGCATTGTGAATGCACACCAGTGCGCTTA
>QMPA01000084.1 GCA_003650365.1 Bacteroidota bacterium
AATAAATTCGTATGTTATGTCTGGAACAACCATTGCCATTGCCTCAGGACGTAAATATAATGTAACTCCTGCCACATTTTCTCCATTTCCTGCATCTTGCGCTACGAACATTCCAGTTCCATAAATTGTATCGCCGAGAAATTCTCTGTCTTGATTGAATGTTTGACTTTGAACATCTCCGATTGACATAGTTGACGCTATAGTTATTATTGCGATTGCAGTGTTTACAGGCGTTAAAACTATGTTTGCAGCTTTTCCCCGATAGCTATTGGGGTAGTGTGCAAGTTTATTTATTGTAACCATTAAATTCATTTTAGCGTATTTATTTTCGTTCTTTAACAAATTGGCAAATATTAAAAACTATACACTTACATGATACTCGCGCAATGCATCATTTAATGAAGTTTTTGTATCTGTCGATTTGCTGCGTTTCCCAATAATAAGCGCGCAGGGCACGTTGAACTCACCGGCCGGAAACTGTTTTGTATAGCTTCCGGGAATTACCACCGAGCGGGGAGGGATGTATCCCTTGTATTCTTTCTTTTCAGAAGCACTAACGTCAATAATTTTTGTTGATTGGGTAATAACGACATTGGCACCCAGAACAGCTTCTTTTCCAATCCTGACCCCTTCAACAACAATACTTCTTGAACCAATAAAACAATTGTCTTCAATAATAACCGGAGCTGCCTGAACAGGTTCCAGAACACCGCCAATTCCAACGCCCCCACTTAAATGAACATGGCTGCCAATCTGCGCACAGGAGCCCACCGTTGCCCATGTATCAACCATTGTATTGCCACCAACATAGGCACCAATATTTATATAAGATGGCATCATTACCACACCTTTGGCAAGGAATGCACCATAGCGGGCAATTGCGTGGGGAACAACTCTTATACCCTGTTTTGCATAGTCCTTTTTTAATGGAATTTTATCATGAAACTCAAATATCCCAAGCTCAACAGTCTCCATCTTCCTCAATGGAAAATAGAGAATAACTGCTTTTTTTACCCAGTCGTTTACCAGCCAGTTTTCGCCTTGTGGTTCAGCAACCCTTAACTTACCCTTGTCAAGCAGTTCAATTACTTCATCAACAGCCATTTTCACTTCCGCCTCCTTCAATAATAAACGATTTTCCCAGGCTTGCTCAACCAATCTTTTAATTTCATTCATACTTTTAAATTTGACAGATAAAAGTAATCAAATTCAACACATAAAAAACACTAATTTTGCCGACTGGAATTTTACAGGATTTATGGGAAGGATATTGTCAATTGATTATGGCCAAAAGCGAGTCGGTATTGCAGTTACTGATGAATTGAGGATTATTGCCAATGGACTGAAAACAGTTGCTGCAAAAGATATCTGGACTTTCCTTAAAGGCTATCTTTCGGCAGAGAACGTGGATTGCATTGTTGTTGGTAAGCCAACGGATATGATGAACAAGCCTTCGGATGCCAGCCGGTTTATTGAGCCTTTTGTAAAAAAACTACGCAAAACTTATCCCGATATGAAGGTTGATCGATTCGATGAACGCTTCACCTCAAAAATTGCTCAGGAAGCCATGCTTGCCGGCGGACTTGGTAAAAAGAGAAGGCAAGATAAGGCATTGGTTGACACCATTAGTGCTACTTTGATTCTGCAATCGTATATGTCTGCTATTGAATTATAAATCCTGAAATGAATAAATTGATCTTCAAATATTGATTAATAAATGATGTTTCCAATTACAGCCTACGGGCATCCAACCTTAAAAAAGAAGGGAGAAGAAATCCGGCCAGATTACCCCGGTCTTGAGCAATTGATTGCCGACATGTTCGAAACTATGTACGAATCGAATGGCGTGGGATTAGCGGCACATCAAATCAATAAGGCCATCCGCCTTTTTGTAATTGATGCCACACTTTTTGCTGACGAATACCCGGAAGCTGAAGGTTTTAAAAAGGTTTTTATTAATGCTCAGATTTTAGAAGAAGAGGGAGAAGAGTGGGAGAAAGAAGAGGGCTGCCTAAGCGTACCTGGCATTAATGAATACGTCAGACGAAAGCCTATTGTGTATTTGAGCTATTATGATGAAAGCTTTAATTTTCATGAGCGTGAACGATTTGATGGCATGCCGGCACGTATTATTCAACACGAATACGATCACACAGAAGGTATTGTGTTTATTGAACATTTGCCTCCATTTAAAAAACTATTACTTAAAGGAAAGTTAAAAGATATATCTACAGGAAAAACGGATGTAGCTTACCGCATGCTTTTACCCAGAAAAAAAGGAAAACGATAAATACCAAAACGATGTTTCATTCGTTTGAAAAACAAAACCGGAGAAAATGAAAAAAACTTTTTTACTTGTATTGATGATTGGGCTTTTAATTGCAGGATGTGATGGACCCAAAAATAAGGAAACTGCCGAGACAATCAATCTTGAAGAATCAATAAGCCTGCAAGAAGACAAGGTCTTTAATTCGAACAATAACAGACTGAATAAGCAGGATGCCACTATTTTGATGAACCTTTACGAAAAGTATGCCGACCAAAACCCAGACGACTCTTTATCAGCTGAATATCTATTCCGCGCTTCTGACATTTCGATGAACCTGCAAAAGCCGATGCAAACAATCCAATTCTTCAACCGCATATTAACTGAGTACCCTGATTTTAAAAAAGCACCGGTAGTTCTATTCCTAAAAGCATTTGTTTACGAAGACCAATTACGTGATTATAAAAATGCCAAAAAGTACTATGAACTTTTCCTGACAAAATATCCCGAAAGTGAATTTGCCGATGATGCAGAAGTATCGCTTAAAAACCTTGGCAAATCGCCTGAGGAATTGATTCTGGAATTTGAATCGAAACAATAATACTGAATCACAATGTTATAATGACGGCTTGCTCCTAATGGAGCAAGCTTTTTTTATGTACTGGATTATTGTTAAAAAAGTGTTATTGGTGTAAGTTTATGCCGGGCCTCCCGACAAAACAGCAAACAAAGCCATGAAACTAATAAAAAAGATATCGTATTTAATAGTGATTGGGATACTTTTTTCTGCTTGTTCTAAAAATGAAGCACCCCCCAATTCACTACCGACTGGAAACGAACTGGAAAGTGGCTGGCTGGTTCCAATCAACCAATTGATACTTTCTCAATTGCCTCCCGACAGAATCCATTCAATTGATGCACCACACTTCGAAACATTGAGTTCTGAAAACCTGAGGGCTGACGAAACTGTTTATATTTATAGATTTGGGAATATTGTAAAAATCTATCCGCAAAGGATAATGGGCGTTCATGAAATTGTGAACGACCACATTGACGATCACCATTTTGCTGTTACATTTTGTCCGCTTACAGGAAGTGCAGTGGCGTGGAACAGGGAAATCAATGGTACAGTTGCCGAGTTTGGTGTGTCAGGACATCTATTTAATGAGAACCTGATTCCCTACGACAGAAACGACAGCAGTTTCTGGTCACAAATGCGCTTACAAAGCATTAAAGGAAATCATGCAGGGCAACAACTCGAAAGCCATACTTTGGTTTTAACCAAAGGACAAACGGTCAAGAATTCCTTTCCAAATGCATTGGTTCTTATCGACACTTCAGGGCATAATTGCGATTCAATATGTGGCGATTTCAAGTCAGGTCGCGACCTTGGAGACCCTAACGAAAGTGACATAGAACTACCAGGCGGTGATCTTTTTGGCATAGTAAATGGCGAAGCAGCACTGCTTTTTAACTACGCTGTTTTTGAAGACCCGATCAAAATTTATCACACAAATTTCCGCAACTCAAAAGTAATTGTTACAGGTAGCGAAACACTGCAATTTATAGTTGCATTCATTGACAAAACCGGAGATCCGAATATTCAGTTTTCTGTAATTCAAGATGAACTTCCCATAATTTTTAAAGACAACAAAGGCAATCGCTACGACATGACCGGTTTGGTAGTGTCAGGCCCATCAGCTGGCAATAGGCTATCATCGCCAATTGCTTATACTGCACATAGTTTCGCCTGGAAATTATTTTTTAATAAACTGGAGTTGTTTGAGGAGTGATTATCCCATACTCGAGTGCGAATGTTTCGCGTTCGCCAAAACCCCACACTCGGACGCGAATATTTCGCGTCCACGCTCGGGCGCAATTATTTTGCATCCGAAAAAAATATTCCCTTTTTCGACCCGCTAAGTCCATTCCGTGAAAAGCGGGCATGTCGACTTAGCGGGTCTTCTTTGTCCCAGGATGAGCGTAGAATATCACATGCAGTCGTTTGCAAATAATTTATACTCATTTTAATATCACCTGCCTCATTTTTAGGGGGCTTTTTCATTATATTTGCATCCTTAAAAATTGACTGTAATTTTAATTTAAAACAAAATACAAATGGCTAAGATTAAGCATGTTTACTCTTTTGGCGACCGCAAAGCCGAGGGTAATGCAAAAATGAAAAACCTGCTGGGTGGCAAAGGCGCCAACCTTGCCGAAATGAATTTGATCGGTGTTCCGGTTCCTCCGGGATTTACCATTACTACCGAAATCTGTACCCTCTACAACGAAAAAGGCCATGACTACGTTGTGGACATGATTAAAAAAGATGTAGAAGATGCAATGGCCCAGGTTGAAGAAATCATGGGTACAAAGTTTGGTGACAAAGAAAATCCATTACTGATGTCAGTTCGTTCGGGTGCCAGGGCTTCAATGCCGGGCATGATGGACACCGTTCTTAACCTTGGCCTGAATGACGAAGCTGTTGAAGGCATTGCTAAAAAATCGGGCAACGACCGTTTTGCATGGGATTCCTACCGTCGTTTTGTACAAATGTATGGTGATGTTGTTTTGGGGATGAAACCCGAATCAAAAGAAGATCCGGATCCATTTGAAGAGATTATCGATGAAATGAAAGAGGAAAAAGAAGTTGACCTCGACACCGATCTTTCAACCGATGACCTGAAAGAAATGGTGAAGCGCTTCAAAGCTGCCGTTAAAAAACAAACCGGCCACGATTTCCCAACCGATCCATGGGAGCAATTATGGGGTGCAGTAATGGCTGTATTCGACAGTTGGATGAACGACCGCGCTATACTTTACCGCAAGATGGAAAAAATTCCTGATGAGTGGGGAACAGCGATTAATGTGCAGGCCATGGTTTTCGGAAACATGGGCCAAGACTCAGCTACCGGAGTTGCTTTTACCCGTGATGCCGGAACAGGTGAAAATATATTCAATGGCGAATACCTGATTAATGCACAGGGCGAAGATGTTGTTGCCGGAATTCGCACACCTCAGCAAATTACCAAAGAAGGCTCAAAAAGATGGGCAAAACTGGCACAGGTTAGTGAAAAAGACCGCAAAGCAAATTTCCCTTCCTTAGAAGAAGCCATGCCGGAAATGTATAAGGAACTTTTTGACACCCAGAATAAATTAGAAAAACATTATAGCGACATGCAAGACCTTGAGTTTACTATCGAGGACAAGCATCTTTGGTTGTTGCAAACCCGTAACGGAAAACGCACCGGGGCTGCCATGATAAAAATTGCCATGGACATGCTCAAAGAAAAAATGATTTCGAAAGAAGAGGCCATTATGCGCGTTATTCCTGAAAAACTGGACGAATTACTGCATCCTGTTTTTGATGTAGCTGCTATGAAAGAGGCCAAAGTCATGTCGAAAGGATTGCCCGCTTCACCAGGTGCAGCAACCGGTCAGGTTGTTTTCCACGCTGACGATGCCGAGGCTTGGGCCGAAGAAGGAAAGAAAGTAATTCTTGTCCGTATCGAAACCTCTCCCGAAGACCTGGCTGGAATGAATTCAGCAGAAGGTATTTTGACCGCACGCGGTGGAATGACATCGCACGCTGCTGTTGTTGCACGTGGAATGGGAAAATGCTGTATTTCGGGAGCAGGAAGTATTCGTGTCAACTACAAAGCCCGTACTTTAGATATGGATGGCCATGTTTATAAAGAAGGTGATTTTATCTCACTAAACGGATCAACCGGTGAAGTTTACGATGGTAGGCTCAAAACAGTTGACCCTGAAATGAGTGGCGACTTTGGAAAGCTGATGAAACTGTCCGATAAAAAATCAAAAATGTATGTCCGCACCAATGCCGACACACCTTTCGACGCACAAGTAGCACGCGATTTTGGTGCCAAAGGAATCGGCCTCTGCCGTACCGAGCACATGTTTTTTGGAGATGACAAGATTATCGCTATGCGCGAAATGATTCTTGCTGATGGCGAAGAAGGACGTCGTGAAGCTTTGGACAAACTCTTGCCCATCCAACGGAAAGACTTTGAAGGTATTTTTGAAGCCATGCACGATCTTCCTGTTACTGTACGCTTGCTCGATCCACCATTGCACGAATTTGTTCCACACGATGCCAAAGGACAAAAAGAAATGGCAGAAGTAATGGGATTGAGTGTAGCAAAAATCAAAGAAAAGGTAGAAGACCTTTCAGAATTCAACCCCATGCTTGGACATCGTGGATGTCGTTTGGGAAATACTTATCCTGAAATCACTGAGATGCAAAGCCGCGCCATTATCGAAGCAGCTTTAGACCTCAAGAAAGGCAAAATCAAAACGCATCCTGAGATCATGATTCCGTTAACCGGAACTTATAATGAGATGAAAATGCAGGAAAATATCGTGCGTTCAACCATCGAAAAGGTATTTGAAGAAAGAGGTGAAAAGATTGATTACCTCGTAGGAACAATGATTGAAATTCCAAGGGCAGCGCTTATTGCTGACAAAATTGCTGAATCAGCAGAATTCTTCTCCTTCGGAACCAATGACCTTACCCAAATGGCTTTTGGATATTCCCGCGATGATGCCGGAAAATTCTTACCTGTTTATTTGGAAAAAGGTATCTTGAAAAACGATCCTTTCCAACAATTGGATCAGGAAGGTGTTGGACAATTGATTGAGATGGCTGTCAAAAAAGGACGCAAAACCCGCAAGAAAATCAAATTGGGAATCTGTGGCGAACATGGTGGCGACCCAAGTTCTATTGAATTCTGCCATCGCGCAGGCCTTCAGTATGTGAGCTGTTCACCTTATCGCGTGCCAATTGCACGCCTTGCAGCTGCACAAGCAACTATCATAAATAAGAGAAGCTGGAAGAGGAAGCATAAGTAAGGAATGGTTTGACGGTTGGATTGGTTGATTGCTAAATGGCTGGATTTTTGTTCGTTCAAATAACAAGTAACCTTCAACACATAATCAACAACAACCAACACCTTCATTGTTTGAACTTATTCTAAAAAACGCCATCCGGGAAATATTTCGGGTGGCTTTTTTATTGGCGTGTTTTAGAAATATGTAAATTGCATGTTTTTTCAGAGAAATTATTCATTTAACCAAAATAATTATTTATGTCACGAGATTTAAGCAAAATCAAAAACGACCTTGCCAGCTATGGCATTACCGATGTTAAAGAAATTATTTACAACCCCTCCTACGAGCAGCTTTACAAAGATGAATTAAGTCCTGATCTGGAAGGTTTCGAAAAAGGTGTTTTAACCAATCTGGATACAGTCAACGTATTGACAGGTATTTTTACCGGCCGTTCACCAAAGGACAAATACATTGTTCTTGACGACAAAACCAAGGATACAGTGTGGTGGGCTGAGCAAGCCAAATCATCTGACAACAAGCCCATTGATGATGCTACCTGGAAATATTTCTATAAATTGGGTGCTGACCAACTATCCGGAAAAAAATTATATGTGATTGATGGTTACGCTGGTGCAAATGAAGATTCACGTATTGCCGTTCGCTTTATTATGGAAGTAGCCTGGCAGGCACATTTTGTGAAAAATATGTTCATTCGCCCATCAGAAGAAGAACTGGAAAATTACACCCCAAGTTTTGTTATGCTGAATGCTGCCAAAACAACAAATCCTGAATGGAAAAGCATGAAGCGTTTGGATGGCGTCCCTTTTAATTCTGAAAACTTTGTTGGATTCAACCTGACTGAAGGACGCGCAGTAGTTGGCGGAAGCTGGTACGGTGGTGAGATGAAAAAAGGTATTTTCTCTATCATGAATTATTACCTGCCCCTCAAAGGAATGGCTGCCATGCACTGTTCTGCCAATGTTGGGAAAGATGGTGACACAGCTATTTTCTTCGGCCTTTCCGGAACCGGAAAAACAACTTTGTCAACTGACCCCAAACGTGCTTTAATTGGTGACGACGAACATGGCTGGGACGACAGTGGCATCTTCAACTTTGAAGGTGGCTGTTATGCAAAAACCATCGACCTCGACAAAGAGAGCGAGCCGGATATTTACAATGCCATCAGGAAAGATGCTTTGTTGGAAAATGTGAAAACGGATGAAAATGGCGTGATTGATTTTACGGACAGCTCTATCACTATGAACACCCGCGTTTCTTACCCTATTTATCACATTGACAATATTGTAAAGCCTGTTTCAAAAGCCGGTCCTGCCAAGAAAGTAATCTTCCTGACAGCTGATGCTTTTGGTGTGATGCCTCCGGTAGCAAAATTGACTCCTGAACAAACAAAGTATCATTTTCTTTCCGGATTTACAGCCAAACTGGCTGGAACAGAATTGGGTGTAACCGAACCACGACCTACTTTTTCGGCTTGTTTTGGTGCTGCATTTTTAACCCTTCACCCTACCAAATACGGACAAGAATTGGTGAAACGAATGGAACAAAATGGTGCTGAAGCCTACATTGTAAACACAGGTTGGAATGGTACAGGAAAACGAATTTCCATTAAAGATACCCGTGGAATTATTGATGCCATTCTTGATGGATCAATTGAAAAGTCAGAAACCAAAACGCTTCCGATTTTCAACCTTGAAGTTCCAACATCACTTCCCGGTGTTGACACAAATATTCTTGACCCACGCGATACTTATGCAGACTCCGCAGAATGGGACAAGAAAGCGAAAGAACTTGCTGTATTGTTTGTCGATAATTTCAAACAATATACCGACAACGAAGAAGGTAAACAATTGGTTGCGGCAGGTCCACAACTGTAGTTTAGTATTTTTCAGAACAACCGGAAGGCTGCCTTATTTGGTAGCCTTTTTTTATTTTAACAGCCCAATGACCAAATGGTTGCAAAAGACGACCCGACGGGTCACAAGGAAGCAAATCCGCCGGGTTTTTTTATACCCGTCGGATTGAAATACCTGAGCACAAAGAGAAAGGGGCTGCTATCCTTGATACTTCTGAAATTAAAATATGAAACTGTTACTTCAAGGTCTGGATTACAAATCCAGACCAGCAGATAATTTTACCACTCCAAAAACTCCTCAAACAAAACCTGGATATAAGCTTTGCCCTTTTCATCAAGTTGCTGCTTTTCAAGTTTGTTATCTGGCTTTACGTAATAGTAATTGTCTTTGATGTTGTAAACAATTTCTCCCATCGGTTGTTTCCAGCCATAACCATTATTCAATTCAAAAAAAGCAAACTCAGGTGAGTAAGGATTGAAAATGTCTTTGCTCCAGAAAAATTCATCGGCAGATAAATTAAGCTGATGCAGCAATGTTTTTGTCAAATCAACATTGGAAAAAATCTTATCAACTTGTTCCCCTCTATACTCATCTTTTAAGGCTCCACCACAAAGCAACAAAGGAATATTATGGTATTCAAAACTGCGCATAGCATAGCCTTTATGGGATGGGTGAGAATGGTCAGCAAGAATGACAAACAAAGTATTTTCAAACCACGACTTACTTTTCACACTTTCAAAAAACTGCCCCAAAGCCTGGTCGGTATAAAAAACCGAGTTCACAAATTCGGCTTCTCTTTCAATATGGCTAATCTGTTTCCCCCCGGGATAATCATAAGGCGAATGCGAACTCAATGTAAAAGCTGTTGCAAAAAATGGCTGGGGCATTGCATTCAAATCATTGGAAAAATTTTCAAAAAGAAATTCATCGTGTACACCCATTTTTCCCTGGAGAACATCATCATCAAAATCATCCCCTTCAACAAGCCTGTTAAATTCATTGTAAATCAGGTAGGATTTAATATTTCCATAAATCAATTGTCCACCAAAATAAAAAGAGCTGAAATAACCGGCTCCATTCAGCTTCTTCACCAAGCTGGGTACAGCATAATATTTCTCAGGATGGTCACTCAAAGTAGTTACCGGTAAAGCCGGAAGTCCACCGTAAATACTTGCCATGGCCTGCTGCGAACGGTTTCCTGTTGCATAAAAATGGGTGAAAAATAAACCATTCTTTTCCAGCTTTCTAAATTCAGGCGTAATTCCAGGTTCGCCCCCAATCGACTCAATCAAATCACCCGACCAGCTCTCCAGCAAAATAATAACGATATTGGGTTTCGGAATATTCAGAATCGAAATGGTCGTATCCTTTTCTATCCTGTGCAATTTTTCCACCAATACTTTTGCTTCCTTCGAAGGAAGTGTTACAAATCGGTTACTTTCTTCAACCTGATAATAATCGATGGCACTAAAAAACAGATTGTAACCCGAGTTTACGGCTGCCAGGTTGAGTAAATTAAATTTTGAGAAATAGGATTTACTTGATGTAATCGGAATCTCCTGATAACCTCCCCTCACACCCAAAAAAAGTACCGCAGGGACAAGCAAAACAAATACCGTTTTCCAATACCATTTTGCTTTCTGGTTTACTTTCAATGACTTATAAAAAAATCGTCCGTATAACCAATTAAACAGAAAAAACTGGCCGAGTAACAAAGCCAATCCCGTAAACAGCAAAGCATTGGAAACAGAATGAAATACCTCCGCAGGCTGGCGCAAATACAACAATGCCTTAAACGACAGTTTTGATTCCCACTCCCCGTACAAACCCAATTCTGAAACTGCTATAAGAAGATAAATAAGCAGGACGATTGAGGTATATATTTTATTCACTAAATCAGGCCACTTTGCACGGGAAAAAGTTTGAAACAGCAGCAGCAAAAATGGGATAATCAGCACATAACTGGCTGTTGAAACATCCAACATCAGTGCATAATAAAATGTTTTCAGTACCTCGGCAAAAGGCATTTCATTCACGCGAATGAGTGGAGAAAAATAGACAAGAAACAGCAGTCGCTCCGCTGCAAAAACAAGCAGCCAAAACAGCAATTGGCGCAAAAGTGAAAATATAGGATGTTTCATTTTATAGTGGGACAAATTTAAAAATAAGTACGCATATGAAATTGTACAACATCAATTTGTTAAAGCAGCAAATCAATTGTGTATTTTTGTTGAAGGCTTTGGTTTTATCTAATTAATCATGAAAATTCTTTTCAACAAAAAATTCCTGAATCACAATGTAAACAGTGAAGCTGAAGGTGCTTACCGCATTGCTGAATTTCCGAAAAACTTTCAGGATATTGACAGTAATGGTGAAAAATACATCACATTGGTACACACCAAAGAATATGCTCAGTCAATAAAGGAAACATGCCTGAATAGTGATGTTGCCGCTGAAGTACAATTAACACCCGACAGTTATGAAGCTGCAATTTCTGCTGTAGGACTGGCAGCAAAAGCCGCACAGGATGGCGACTTTGCCGTTATCAGACCTCCAGGACATCATGCTGGGCGCGAACGCGCTGCTGGTTTTTGCCTGTTTAATAACATCGCCATTGCTAGTCAAATGTTGGTAGATGAAGGAAAAAAAGTTTTTATATTTGATTTTGATGGCCACCATGGTGATGGAACCCAGGCAATATTTTACAATACCAATCAAGTATTCTATGCATCAACACATCAGATGTATGCCTATCCATACACTGGTTTTCCTGAAGAAACAGGGGAAGGTCAGGGAAAGGGATTTACACTCAACCTGCCCTTAGTATCGGGTAGTGGTGACCTTGAATTTTTTGCGGCACTTGATAAAGTAATTGCTGTTGCCCGTGAATTTGAACCAGATGTTGTTGGTGTTTCTGCCGGATTTGACGCTTATGAAAAAGACCGCTTACTCCAATTAAAATTTTCACTTAAAGCATACTATGAATGCGGATTGCGTTTGCGCCGTGCTTTCCCCAAAATATTCGCTGTGCTGGAAGGCGGTTACCATAATGACATTAAACAATGTGTCGAGACTTTTGTTGATGGCGTGAATGTTGGTGCAAGACCTCGAAAAAGCCTTTATGACGAAAACATGTCTTTTGGTTAGATGAAGAAGTATTTTCTATTTGAAAAATCGGAAAAATAAACTGAGAGCCCACAGTTCTATAAACAATCCAGGCAGAATGGCATCCACCTGAAATGCAAGGATGATTGAAATAATGGGTGGGAAAAGAGAAAACCATTTCCGTTATTCCAATATTCCAATCATCCAAGCGCTAAAAACACATACCACTGTTTCTTTAATTTGCTATAAGTATTTGACCAGTTTTCATCTGG
>QMPA01000085.1 GCA_003650365.1 Bacteroidota bacterium
CCAATTGTTGGGAACACCAAGTGTGAGATCGGTAAAGTTTACTGTTTCCCCAACGGGAATAAGTATTTCATCAGCAATAAAATCAGCAGCAGGGTGGAAGCTTGGTTTCAGAAAAGCCCACCATGTTCCCCATTTGTCGCTTCCCGAAGGCAAGTCTGCATATTCGTGCATGGCCCAAAAATCGACATCATGAACAGGATCGACAAATACTGCCGAATAGTCGCCCCAACGGTTGCGGCCACCACCGAAAGTTTTGTAATAAGGAGCAAGCCCCTCTTTGTAAATGTAATAATCGCGCATACTTCCCGAATCGTCAAGGTGGTCTTTGTACGAGTAGGCAGCACCGGCATACAGGCTGTCCGAAAAAATACCATGCCCGATAAAAACATCTTCGTTAGCATTGACTGCGATGCTCGGGTAGGCAAAAGAAGATGCATTGCTGGTGTCTTCAATTCTTCCCCTTTCCAAAATAATGCCGGCAGTGTCGAGTTTCCACCACTGAATGGCGCAGCGTTGCGGATTGTCGGCAGGCAGATAAATATGGTGTACGGCCCATAATTTGTTGTTGCGGTAAATCATGGTGTGCATACGGGCATCAACACTGTTGAGTTTTTCGCTGCTTCCCATTTGGGGAAGAAAATCGTTGTGATTTTCGTATGACCAGTTTTCCCAGGGCTCAGGAATACCGATAGAACCTTTCAATTCGAAAACCGGATTTTCAGTTTCTCCGCTCAACTTAAAGAGGTTAACATATCCGTAATCATCTGCGTTGCCATCCCCGGTAGAAATCAGGAACATTTCTTCGCTTACTGAATCGTAGGTAAAAGCAGGAACAATAGCAGAACCAAGTGTGGTTGTAAAACGACTGACTGTTGGGTCTTCTTCACCGGCATAGGCAGCCATTTTATCCATGGCGAACACAACAAATTCAACGGCTTCGAAACTTGAATTTCGCATGATTCCACCAATGCTGATCCAGTTTTTATTAAATCCCAGGTTGGGATAATCGAACCACAAAGTATGGTCAGGGTCGGTTTCTATCCAATAGAAATTCCATTCGTCCAGTGGGTTGTTAGTAGTGCTTACACCAATATATATTTTTGTGCTTGTGGAATTACTGCCACTTGGGGTAATCATTATCCACCGGTTTTGAAAAGGATCGTAAACAATCTTGGGGTCGAAGGTAGAACCGCTTCCCGGCATCGGGCTCCACCAGGCACTTAGTGAGGTGGTGAAAAGATCATTGCCATTCTTATCCGAAATCCTGACATCTGTGTTTAATGTCTGCATAAGGTGATTGAGTCCGGCAGCACCGTTTACATCGGGAGGGATGGACGTGCCATTGTCCATTAAGCCGGCAAAACTGGTGTCGGGAGCTGGGGAGAGGATTCTTTGTTTTGGAACATTTACTTTCGGTTTGCTATTATCTTCTTTGTAAATAACATTCGATTCGGCAAAACTCCAGTCGGGTGGCTGCCATCCCGGGTTGGGTACTTTAATGCCTTTTCCAATTTCATTACTTATTTGCGGAAGCGATGAAATATGTATTGTTGTCTGTTTTTTTGCTTTGCTTTTTGTGCCTGGAATATTTTGGGCAAGCATGAAATTTGAGAAACTAAAAAAAAAGAAAATTGCAAAGGCAGTGGTGGTTTTCATGGGAGCATAATTTTTATGGTGTTGCCCACAAAGATAAGGTTTTCAATACAAAATCACCTTTTTTGATATTGTCTGCTTTGTTCCAGTCAGCTTAAGAAAATAAGCACCGGCTTTCCATTTCGGATCGCGTTGGATTTCGATCGAATTGGTTTTGTTGTCGATTGAACTTGAGAAAACAATTTGTCCGAGATGGTTCTGTAATTGTAATTCAGTAAACCCGCTTTCAGGAGGAAGGCTAATTGTGAAATTCTCATCGGCAGGATTGGGAAACACAATGATCTTGTTTTCATTGGATATTTCGTCTTCAATACCCACATATTGACTGATATTAATATTGTCAATAAACAATGGATTCCCAATGGCACTAAAGCTTTCAAATGCAATACGAATATCGGCTTGCCCAAGCCAATTTTCAAGGTTGATTGTGATGCAAGAAGCTCCCCATCCACTGCCACACCAATCGCTTGTTGTCTCGGGCCAGAAATCATCTGTCAGTTCATGGGTTGCAAAATTACCACTTCCATCTTCGCTATCAGCAAATACCCGTGTCCAGTTTTCGCCGCAGTCGGCAGATACATAAACAATCAAGGAGTCGGCAAGGGGTTCGTATTTTTTGGCATATGCATGCTGAAATTCCAACCAGGCACTTGTCATATTTGTCAGGTTAAAAGGAGCCGAGATCAATCTGTCGCGTTTTCCAATCAAATAGTCAGAAAAATTAATGCCGGCTGCTTTATTTCCCGGTGTATTTCCACCCACTTCAAAAATTTCCCAGCTGTTGCTGTTGTCGGGATTTTCTATTGTCCAATGGTGGCGGTCGAAACCATCAATCTCAAATTCTTCGGCAAACCAGGGTTGGTAACCTCCGGCTGCAATCATATCAAACTTTGTAAGTTCTGATTCGCCATTCAGATTCCACGATTTTAAAGTAACAGCATAGTTTCCGGCTATGTCAAAAATAACTTCCGGGTTTTGGCTTGTCTGGTCAGTTCCATTTACAAATGTAATAGTTGAGGGGTCGAATTGCCATTCCCACTGATTGGGGCTGTATTGCGTTTGGTCAGTAAATAAAACTGGGTTTCCGGTACAAACGATCTCTTTGTTTGCAACAAAAGCAACTTCGGGAAGAATGCTATAATTGGCTGTAATTTGTGTGGATTTTATGATGGTATCTGTTCCCAAATTGTTGGTAGCAATAAGTGAGACAGCAAACACACCCTCTTCGGGATAAAGTACAGCAGCGGGGTTCTGTGCGCCTGATGTTTCCGGAATTGCACTTTCAAAAGTCCATTCCCATTGCGAAGGAACACCAACTGTAAGATCTGTAAAATTCACTGTTTCGCCTACGGGAATGAGTATTTCATTGGATTTAAAATCAGCCACCGGTACAAAGGAAGGCTTCACCTGGGCCCACCAGGTTCCCCATTTACTGCTTCCAACTTCTTGTTCGGCATATTCCTGCAATGCCCAAAAATCGATGTCGTTTACCGGATCTACACAAGCTGTCGAATAATCGCCCCAGCGGTTACGACCCCCACCAAATGTTTTGTAGTAAGGCGAAATGCCATCTTTGTACTGGTAATAGGTGCGCATTGAATTGGGATCGTCGTAATTTGCTTTATATGAGTAGCCAGCACTTGCGTACTGCGTATTGGAAAAAACATTGTGTCCGATAAAAATGTCCTCATTGGCATTAACAGCAATACTCGCGAAGGCAAATGAAAAGACATTGGTCGTGTCGTCTATTCGTCCGCGCTCAAGTATAACACCACTTGTGTCTAATGCCCACCATTGCACTGCTGTGCGCTGTGGGTCATTGGCAGGCAGGTAAACGTGGTGTACAGCCCACAATTTGCTGTTGCGATAGATTACTGTTTCCATGCGTGCATCCACCGAATTAATCAATTCACTAGATCCCAATTGGGGCAGAAAGTTTCCGGCATCTCCGGCACCATTTGCCCAGGGTTCGGGAATGCCAATGGCTCCCTGGTATGTTAACTCAGGATTGTTGACAGCACCACTTAATTTGAACTTCTGAATATAACCATTCCCATTGTAATTTCCATTACTGGTAGCAATCAGGTAAATGTCTTCGGCATCGGCATCGTAGGTTGAAGAGGGCACTAATGTAAAAGCCTGGGTAGTGGAAAAACGTGTAAAACCGGGCTGCTCATCACCATTATACATGGCCATTTTATCGAAAGTAAAAACCGTACTATAGAAATCGCCGCCAAACATATTTCCGCCAACAGCAATCCATTTTTTGTTGAAGCCAAGGTTGGGATAATCAAACCAGGTTACATTGCTCTCGTCGGGATCAATCCAGTACATATGCCATTCGCCACTTGGGTCGTCTGTAACACTAACACCGATGAATAGTTTTGAATCTTGTGGACTGGAACTGCTGGCTGTTACCATAATCCACCTGTTTTCGTAGGGGTCGTATACAATTTTTGGGTCGAAAGTACTACCATAACCAGGTAATGACGACCACCATGTACTAAGTGAAGTAGTGAATAAATCATTTCCCTGCCTGTCCTGAATACGTACCTGGGTATTTAGTGTAACCATGACATGATTAGGTCCCGCGGCACCATTTACATCGGGTGGAATTGAATTGCCGTTATCGGAAATTCCCGCAAAAGTGGTGTCGGGCATGGGTGAAACTTCGCGTATTTGTTTTAAGGTTCGTTTACCCTCAGTCTCCATGTAAATGACATCTTTTTCATCAAAAGTCCATTCGGGGGTTTTCCAGTTCCTGTTGGGTATTTTTATCTGCTTGGGAATACTGTTGTCATCCAGGCCTTTCAGACTGAGCACATCAATGGTTGCAGCTTTGGTGGCTTTGCCTTTTACGACAGGAATATTTTGACCAATAGATGATTGCCATCCACTTAGTAGGAATACAAGAATTAAAATATTTAGTTTTTGCATGTGTTGAAGGTTTTTTGAGAAATAAGTTCGATTACTGGATAATTAGTTTGACAGTCTTTGTCGCGCTTTCACCGGTAATCCTTACAAAGTAAATCCCTTTTTGCAAGGACTGAATATCCAGTGTGGTCTGTATTGATTTTGGAATCACTGATAGCACATTTTTTCCTTGTAGATCAAACAAATCTATTTGTGCATTTTCATTTCCAGTAATTGTAATGCTAGTAGAAGCCGGATTTGGAAAAATGCTGAAACCGTCACCATTCGCATTCTTATCGAAGAGGCCAACTGTACTGCCTACTTCCACATTGTTCAGGTATAAGTTGTTCCCGAATTTATTGAAGGCTTCGAATTGTATTTTAATGTTTGCCTGCCCTGCCCAATTGCTTAAATCAATAATCGGGCAATCGGCACCATACCCACTTCCACACCAATCGGCAGTGCTCGTTGGCTCAAAGAAGTTGTCACTTGGTTCTGATGTGGCAAAAATTCCTTCACCATCGGGTCCATTGGCATAAACCCTTGTCCAGGATTCGCCGCAATCAGATGAGATATTTACAATCAAAGAATCCTTCTGGTTGTAACGCTGGGCGTAAGCATATTCAAAATACATCAGTACTGTTTCCAATCCTGAGAAATTCATCAATGGGGAGGTGAGGTAGTCGCGGGCCTCAAAGTTGGTATAATCGAAAAAGTTCATCCAACTCAATTGGTCCGTACCGTTTAAAGTAGTTAGTTCCCATGTGGTATTGCCATCAGGATTGTTAACACTCCATCCCATTGCAGCATAGGAGTCTCCCTGAAAACGTTCTGAAAATGGCAGTAGTTGTCCTCCTGCAAAAATGTAATTTTCTTTGGTAATACTGCTCTCTCCAGCACTGTTTGTTACTGTCAGACTAACAGAATAAGCACCGCTTTCGTTGAATTGAATAAGGGGATTTTCCGAGGTTTCATCAGTTCCGTCAATGTAAACAATATTGTCGGGACTGAATGACCACAACCATTGTATCGGGCAGCCTTCTGACTGGTCAATAAATTGAGTGATTCCACCCGTACATTGTACGGTGTCTTCCGCCATGAAATTAACAATAGGGAGCATGGCATCACTAACGATAATGTATTCGGTAATTGTTTTTGTATCCGCCCCGGCAGGATTGCTAACCGTTAAGCTGACAGCGAAAGTGCCCTGGTTCAGGTATTGGATATTGACAGGGTTTTGTTCGTTAGAAGTGTCGGGTGTTGCCCCTTCAAAACTCCATGCCCACTGGTGTGGGATTCCTGTGGATTTGTCTATGAAATCGATGGCGCAGCCTGAAGGAATATTGCTTTCATTTGATTCAAAATCAGCAATAGGCGTGCTATAAAAAGTTGGTGATGTCCACAATCCGCGGCCATAGGTTGAAACCCTAATAGCATCGTCGGCAGGAGAGAGGCTGTCGTAATAAAACTCAATTTCGGTAACATTGGCCGAAACAGGAAATCCATCAGCAAACAGCAGCCATTCGTCCATTGTATTGTCTTTGTAAAAAACACCGGCATCGGTTCCGAGGTAAAGTCCTTCATCGCTGTTTTTATAAACTTCGATGGTGTTGGTGCTGGCAACCGGTAAATTCAGCGAAATATCTTCCCAACTAAAACCACGGTCTTCCGATTTCCATACTTTGTAGTTTAATGTCATATAAACCACATCAGGATAAAGTGGGCTGGTTTCGATATCGGTAGGTGTGCCAGCAATAGGGAGTGAGCCTGTTAGGTTTGTCCATTGCGGACTTGCTGATGAAATATCATCGGAGCGCAAAAGTCCATCCCCCCATTTTGCAACATAAAAAATTTCAGCGTCTGCTTCGCTTTGTTCAACTACCCTACAGTTTTGGGTATTGAAATTAGAGATGTTTGTCCACTGCACATTGTAAGAACGGATGTTGTGGCTTACCCAAATGTTTTTCATGCCGACATACATTGTTTCAGGATCAGTAACGTCCAAAGCAAAGGGTGTTACCCAGGCACCAGATTCGCCAATTCCGCCACCAATGCCTCCCTGGTTGCTGTTGTTGAATATCCTGGAAATACCAGCACCGTTATAATATTCGCCGTAAGCATAACGGTGGTCCTGATGGTCGTAAGCACAATCCATTCCATCGCCGCCCATTACGGTAAGAAAACCTTCGTCTTCGCCAAGATAAGTTGCCGAACCATTGTCCTGGTAGCCATTCATTACCTTGTCTTTGTTGGTGGCCGCCTGGCCTATTTTATAAATTTGTGAGATGGCCAAACCGCTGGTAATTTCGGTCCAGTTGGCACCGTTGTTGTCTGTCCAATAAATTCCACCATCATTGCCTGCATAAAGTCTGCCATCAACAGGCGAAAATTCAAGTACATGACAGTCGGCATGTACGGCAGGAACACCACAGTCTCCTACCCAGTGTGAATTAATACTCCAGCTGCTTGCTCCATTTGCTGAGCGCCATGCATTAACGCCACCAGAATAAAGCAGGTTCTCGTTATTGGGGTCAACTGCCACATCCAGGTCATACCAACCTTGTCCGCCGCTACCACCATTGCATCCCCAACTCATGATATTTGGGCTGGTGGCTTTTTCAGTGAAATTGAGTCCGGCATCGGTTGATTGATAAGTGGCAGCATACTCACTGCCCGAAACGGTATGAAAATAAACAACATCGGCATTGGCTTCGGTTACCCCAATTACACCACGGCTGGCTGATCCTATTCCGGAAGTAATCAATGTCCAGCTATCACCTGTATTTACTGAGCGGTAAAAACTACCACCCTGAGATGCGAAAACAATGTTGGGGTCATCTGCTTTAAAAACAATTTCTTTGAAGTTTCCATTGATTTCATTGCTCCAGAAAGTGCCTCCACTGGTTGTTTTATAAATTCCACTACTTGTAGCTGCAAGAATAATATCTGGGTCGCTTGGGTGCATAATCATCCGGCCAACGGTAACATCTCCCATTCCTGTATTCGATAAATCAAAAGTAAGCCCTCCGTCGGTACTTTTCATTATGCCAAGTCCAACTGCATCACCGGCATCGCGATCGCCGGTTCCGATGTAAATAATATCGGTATTGGAATAATCGATTAAAATAGATGAAACACCTAGCGTAGGCAGACTGTCGGTATTGCTTGTCCAGGTTTCTCCGCCATCTTCGGTAACCCAAAGCCCGCCTGCCGGTGCGCCAATATAAAGGATGTCGGCATCGGTAGGGTGGAAGGCGATTGCATTAATTCGTCCGTTTCCATTGGGCTGACCAGTTCCGGCATTTCCCGGTTTTTCGATGGGGCCGAGGTTTTCCCAGTCGCCGGTAAATTCATTGTCTCTTTGACCCATAGTTTCCCGAAATTGAAAATAGGAATTGAAGGCTTCGTTGGCAGGACGGCGTGTTCCATCAGCATAAATTCTGTCGCGCCAGTGATTTTCCCATCTTTTAAAAGGTTTGTAGCCTGAGCTTTTTTCTATTTCACGCCCTTCCCAATATTTCTCGAAAGCGGCAACGGTGGTATAAAAATTAGCTTCCGGATCTTGCATCATTTCTATCCAATAAGGGTAGTCGGCTGCATCGGTAGGAAGATTATCAATAGACTGGTTTGATTGTGCAAATGAAATTAATGAAACAGCAAGAAATGCTGCAACGATGAAGGTGATTTTTTTCATGATTAGGGTTTTGGTTTTAGCGGATGCAAAAATAATGTAAAAAGTATTGTTAATGAGTGATTACGAAATCCGGTTTTGAGTTTATTTGGTTCTGCCGCGAACCTGCTGGCCGGACAGGAGGGTTTCGTGGAACACTAAAAAATTATCAACACTCAATAAACAATATTCAACAATCAAGTGTTTTTTATATGAATTTAGTCTTGAATACCGAGATAAATACTGAAATACAAAACAAAGAGTTGTGAGGTTATCGATTCTAATAGACCGGTATTCAGATGATTCGTGAATTTCCGTGTTGATTATTGAATATTTATTTATCTATTAAAATACCAGTAGAACAGTTTATTTTTTCAGGTCAGAAACGCCAACACCATCGAAATCGTTAAATTCAAAAGCTTCCCTGTTTACAATTGCTGGAGGGATGTTGTTTAGGATCTGGTTAAACTGATGCTCATCCAATGCGTTAATAAATGCTGCAAACTTATCGGATGCAGGATTGGGGCTAAAATACTTCCTGTACATTTTTGCAATGGATTTGAGCATTGGTAAATAGGGTTGGATATCTGTAGTTGTAGAAGCAGCTTCACTGTCAATCCAGGCGATGGGTACTTTGATAATGGCATGCTGTTTTATCAGCTCTGCTTTGAGTAATAATTCAATGTCGAAAGCGAATTTATTTTCAATAAGGTCGTCAATTATCTCAGTTAATATTTCTTTTCTGAAAGCTTTAAACCCGCATTGGGTGTCGATGATTTCTCCGAGATTTGGAATGAGTCTTTTCCAAAGGTAAATAAATAATTTCCCACGGTCGTTTCTTGTTCCCGTTTTTACAACCACAGATGTTTCTTCCCGACGGCTTCCAATGGCAACCAATTTATCTTGTTTAAGTAAAGGGTGAATCAATAATCCGGTCTGCCCCAAATGAGTGGAAAGGTCAGCATCAGTAAAAATGACAATGTGGTTTTTATCGCTGCTGTTTTGGATGGCATTCCACATTCCATAAGCGATTGCACCGCCTTTTTGGCTGTCGGAAGTAGAAGAAAGGGCATTTACAATGGGTAACTTTTGTTCGATGGCTTGTTCCAGAAACAGCACTTTAACTTTGTTGTTTAATTGATTTTTATCAATAATATCCTGTGCGATTTGTCCGCTCTGTTCGGGGCAACCATCATCAACAACGATGAGTTCCCATTTAAAGTTGGGATGATTTCCAAAGAGGTTTTCCAATTGCGCCACTTTTCTCAGAAGAAAATCTTCTCCGTGGGGATGTTCGCTGTTCTTTCTGATTCGGTTGTTTTCTTTATAAACAGCAAAAACAACAGACACCCGAACAGGCTCTGTGATTTGATTTATAAGGATTTTTGATTTCGCGATTTTGATTGCCTGCAAAATAAAGATGAGTGATTTGTCATTTCTGGAAATGAGCTTATGCTCAATTTCATCGAGTTTTTTCCGATTATCAAATTCAGTCAGGAGTTCGTCAACAGTCTCATTAATCAATTCAAGATGGGCCGTATTTGTCAGGTCAACAAATTTCGGAAGGGTACTGATTAGTCTATTTATCATTTCGTTTCATTTTCCTTTTGTATGTCATACCAACGGTAATAGTTTATTCCCATTGCTTCAAGACGTTTGGTGTGTTTGCGCAAGCGTTCTTCATATTCATCCCAGTTTCTTTGATTGGCCGGTGTCCAGCCAATCTCGGCATGTCCGATAATCCTTGGAAAAACCATATATTCCAATTCGTCAAGATTGGTAATGGTTTCTGTCCACAGTGGCGACTCCAAACCAATGATGTCCTTTTTCGTGATTCCAGGAACAAGGGTGTCAGTATCCCAGTTGTAGGCATCCTTCACACTTACATAACCTGCCCAGTGCAAACCAAGCGGTGTTGTGGAATCGTATTGCATATCAAGGTACATTTTGTGTCCGGGTGCCATGATGATTTTTGCGTCCTGTTCGATTGCTTTTAGCGCATTCTCCTTTATGGCCCAGTATTCGACAATGGTATTGGGTTTGAGTTGGGTGTGGGCAATTTCGTCCCAACCCATTACTTTTTTACCATGTGATTCAACAATGTCCTGCACTTTGAGGATGAATGGAATATAATCTTCGATTGGTGTTGAGTGTGATTCGTCGCCACCAATGTGAATGTAATCACCTGTTGTCATCGCTGACAGTTCCCTGATAACATCATCAATAAACTGGTAGGTAATTTCTTTCTTGGTGCATAAGGTGCTAAATCCCACATCAGTACCGGTGTATAATTCCTTTTTCTTGCCATCACAATTCAATTCGGCATAAGAAGCCAGTGCTGCATTGGTATGGCCGGGCATGTCAATTTCAGGAATGATAGTAATGTAGCGCTCGTCAGCATAATGGACAATTTCTTTGTATTGTTCCTGGGTGAAAAAGCCTCCTTCACCGCCTCCAACTTCAGTGCTTCCCCCGATTTTTGTCAATTCGGGCCACGATTTAATTTCAATTCGCCAACCCTGATCATCAGAAAGATGCAGGTGTAAGGTGTTTATTTTGTAAGTTGCCAGTAAGTCGATATAATATTTTACGTCATCTACATCAAAAAAATGGCGAACCACATCAAGCATGGCTGAACGATAGCCGTAAGTTGGATAATCAGTGATTTTTCCGGTGGCTATTTCCCAGGGGCCCGGTTGTAAAGTTTTCATCTCTACCTTTTCAGGCAATAACTGACGGATGGTTTGGACTCCGCGGAATAATCCTTCCGGTTTATTTGCTTCGAGCACCACCCCTTTTTTCGTAATGTACAATTCGTAAGCTTCATTACCGAGTTTTGTGTCATTATTTAATGAGAGGAATATGTAGTCTGATTTAGGCTTCTTGCCAGATGATAATACTTTGGTCTTGAAGCCTGTTGCTGGACTAAGTTTGTCTGAAAGGTATTGTCCGATCCTTATTAATTCCTGGTTTTCATCCTGAATATAAATGTTGGTATGCTCAGTCAATGTAAAAAATCCTCCGGCAGATTCTATAAGAACCGGTTTGGGGATCAGATTTGCTTTCGTGAGGTCGGATGTTTTTTCTTGCGAACAGGCTGTCAGTATAACTGAAAGTAAAAGAACAGCAATAATACTGATGCTAAAATTTCTAGTGATTTGCTTCATCGGGTTTTGGTTTGCTACAAAAATAACACAATCTGGAAATGATTTCTATGGAATACTTCGGACTATAAACAGAAAAAGCCCGTCCATATGGACGGGCTTTTTCAAAAAAAAGTTTAATACAAATGTTAAATCACTTTAACATCTACTGCATTTAAGCCTTTTCTGCCTTCTTTGAGTTCAAATTCAACTGCGTCACCTTCGTGGATTTCATCAATTAATCCTGAAACGTGTACGAAATACTCTTCTTTTGTCTCATCTTCAATAACAAATCCAAATCCTTTGGATCCGCTGAAGAATTTTACTGTTCCTTTTTTCATTGTAATAGTGTAATAAAATAATAAGTTTTAAAAAGTGCAAAAGTAAGCTATTTCTCTTTGTTTCGCACTTTATTGCTAAAATAAATTTTAAAAATCAAAATTGCGTGTAATGCAGGCTTCATCAGGGTTTAGGGTTGTTTTACTTTTATTGTGTTTTGTATCATTCAAAAAATTTGCAACTCAAAAGCCAATTCAGCTTCATAAAAATACCTTGAACCGATCCATTTGTTAATTTCATTACCCATGCCCCAAATAGTCAAATATACAAATTGTCAATGGCCACCGAAAGGCATCCACTCAGTCCTTTAAGCAATGGACATTAAGGTCTTCCGTATTTCCCCCGTTTTCCCGGAGCACCTGGTCGCTGTCGTAGTACAGGCGCCGGAGCCTGGAACTCACGCCACCTGAGACCTCGCTCGACGACCACCAGATGTCATGGCTGTCTTTGTAGGTGAAGACCCCCCAGCATAGTTGCGGTAATATTGTTACGAGTGATCAGTTGGCGGCTATCGGGGTCGGAGTTGGAAACTTGTACTTCCCCACTTTCATTCAAATGTTTCTCCAGATCTTTTTGGTTTATAAGAGGGTCTTGATATTTTCTAAGGATATCTTCTTTTAAAA
>QMPA01000086.1 GCA_003650365.1 Bacteroidota bacterium
GTTCAACCATTTTGGCATTTTCGGGTAAGGTAGTAGGTGTTTCTCCTTTCCAGGTGATATGGACTTCTCCAATTGTTGGCATGATACTCGCCAAGAAGCCATCTTCCAGATCAGAGTGAACTTGTATGTAGCCGTCACATTGGATTACATTTTGGTTGTAGGTAAGTTGTACATGAAAACTGTCTATATCTATAAAGTTGTTCAACAGTAATTCACTGGATGTGGCATCACCGATGCAGGTGTAACCGTCTCCGGCGATGGCATCAATCAGCTGGGAGAGGATTCTGTCAATGATAACCGTAAAAGTGGTGTCACAGCCAAAATCATCTTTTGCTATGCAGGTGTACGTTCCAGCCGATAAATTAAGAAACAACCCATCGTTTGTTTGGAAAAGAATTCCGTTGTCAATGGAGTATAAAATATCCCCGCTTCCCACAATAGCTTCCAGAAAAATGCTGCCATCAGCGAGGTAATCGTTTTCAGGGGAGGTGGTGATATTTGTTATTTCTGCACCGGGAATGTTTTCAATGACAACAGGGTTGTTTTCAAACACAGTTTCGCAATCTCCCTCATCGCTGACTTTGACAAAATAATTACCTGCCGGAAGGCCTGTAAAAATGCTGTCGCTTTGCCAGTTGACTCCGTTGTCAATGGAAAACAGTAAATCCGTACCTGCTCCTGAACTGGCTGTAATTTCAATACTTCCATCTTCTTGCCCACAATGTACAGTACTAAACACAACTTCCATTATGTCAATATCACCGGCATCGGTTATGGTGTAAGCTTCAGAGATGGTGATGCAGCCGTGGCCGTCCATTATATGTAAGAAGTAGTTTCCTACCGAAAGGCTGTCTATATCAATTTCATTACTCACCGGGTTACCGTTTCCATCGTACCAGGTGTAACTGAATATATTAAAACCTTCGGGAACCAGACCTGCAATACTGCCGCTGCTTCCACCGCAACTGGTCGGGGTTATTACCAGATTGTCTTCATTGAAAACTACTTTGTCATACCAACCTACATGGATGGTATCGGACAAACTGCAACCCAAGTCATTGATAACTTTTACCCAATAAGTTCCAGAATCGGAAACGGTGATGCTAAATACATTGTTCCCAATACTACCCGTACTCCAGGCGTAAAATCCTTCATCATCTCCTGCTGTAAGTACTGTTTCTTCTCCTTCGCAAATCAGTTGATCCGGTCCCAGGTCAGGATCTGGTGAGTCTGCCACTGTAATTACCCGTGAAGTTTCTTCGACCCTTCCACTTGGATAGGTGACTGTTACATGCACTTCATACTCCCCACCATCTTCATATTCATGTATAGGCCAAAGTGCAGAAGATATATCACCATCCCCAAAGCTCCAAAGGATGCTGGCAGGATCAGGAAGAAAATTGGGCTGAAAGGCAATGGGATGGCGGGCACACTCCCCTTCCCACTCAAAACGGTATAGGTGGTCGAGTAACATATTAGGGAGGTAAGCATGTGTTTTGTAACCATCCAGGTAAAACGCATCGGCTTGGTAATTGCATGCTGTCCCCCTTTTCCAGGGTTTGTGTATAATACTTAAGTAATCATATCCATATCCCACAGCGCCAGCTTTAGGCACCGTACAGTATATTTTTCCGTCCCGGGCCAATTGCAGACCTTGAGTTGGCCCGCGTGCGATAAATTGTTCAGATTGCTTAAATTGAAGTGAGTCTTCAATATACTGCATATCGTATTGATAGAGCTCCATTATCGCAGGGTCTGTCAGATTAAAATAAGAAACATAAAGTAATTTTGAATCCGGTGAAAATTCCACAGCATAAGGTTGATAGCTCCCAATAAAGAATGAATTTTTAGTTAAAGTATGGAGCATATCTATTTCACCGTTTGAGGCATTGAAGCTGCATATATCTAATGATGTTTTTATATTATCCGAGCAATCACATGATTCGTAAGCAGCCACCAGGTATTTTTTGTCGGGTGAAATTTTCATGCTTCCCTCATTATTTAATTCACTTCTTTCTGGCACATAACTGAGGACTGCTTGCGTTGATAAACCTGAAGATGTCAACAAAAAGGCAGCATACCATTGATCCTCCTTAAAATTGCGTGTAAGGATCCATACATCCTCCCCATTGGCATGACGGACAGATGTAAGCTTATTACTTGCCGCCCAGGCCTTTGCCAATGCTATGTTTTTTTCTGAGGTAACATCACCTAATCCACCGTCCAGGTTCATGTCCACTACAGAATAATGCATACCAATCTCCTCCGCTTGATTATAAGCAACGGTAAATACATAATACAAATGATTTGATCCGGGTTGCTGCACAATCAAAGCACCCATAGTAGCACGCGTATCACCTATAAAGTTCTCACCATTGGGCATGAAATTACCCTCCCTGTTCCATATTCTCCTCGCATCAAAGCTAAATAAGAAATTACCATTACTATCACACATTACAGCGTTTGCATTGGCACCGCCATGAGGGATTTCATTGGTATTAACAGGGGTGCCGGTATTAAAATCAACCCCGCAAAAGTTACCAAAATACCAGATGTTCGCCTGGTTTTGGGCATTTACAAAAAAGCCTGAAAAAATAAAAAGTAGGATGAGGAGGGTTTTGCGTTTCATGGCGGTTGTAAAGATAGGTAAAAAATTGAGGGAATGGGGTTGATGGTTTTGGTTTTTGTATTTGTTGCAGTTAGGGAGTTAGCGGACGCGAAACATTCGCGCCCGAGTTTGGTGTTTTATTATTGGATTTTTTCAACTCACTGAACAATAAGCTTTCTCGATTCAATATGCTTATTGAAGTGAACCTTTATGAAGTATATTCCGGAATTGAAATTTTCTGTGCCAATTGTAGTTTTAAAATTATTGAAATTTCGGGAATAAATTAATTTCCCTTGTGCATCCAGGATTTCAATCCTTGTAAAAATATCTTCTTTTGCATCAATAGTTATTTGATTAACTGCGGGGTTAGGGTAGACCTTTAAATTGATGTGATGTTTTACAATACCTCCATCGGGATTGCCAACATGCAGCGGATTAAACAGGCAAACCAAATCCGGTCCCGGAATTGGGATCACACAAGTATTATGTCCTATATCAAAATACATGGGCCTGGATGCAGCAGGCAGAGCATAAAAATTACCTGCATAATAAAGATCGCTATTTCGCCTTATGATAACGTTGCCATCTTCATCGATGGCCAATTGCCACATGACATAATTATAAACATCAATATTTACAACATCTACAACGTCTCCTGAGAGCGGATCGACTATCCAATAATCGTATTCATTATTAAGCAAATAAAACATGTTGTCCGAAGGGTTATATTGTCCGGAATACATATAATCGTCATGAGGTATAATATTCTCTACATATGAATTTGCACTGTCTAAATAAATAATTGGTTTAGCCACATTATCCATAAGCACGCATACACGTTTGGAGTCATCGGTAAAAACATAATCGAAAATACAAGCGTCTTCAACAGGAATCTTAACGACTGTTTTAAAAGTTTCTGTCAGGATTACCTCAATAGAGCTTTCATCCTGGGCACCATAATAAACCGCAGCAAGGATATACTTTCCATCGGGGCTTATCCCAAATGTTGAAGATGGATTTTCGTAAATATCTTCAAGTGCCTTGTTAGCACCAGTACATCGTCTAAACAGGTTAACCAGTCTCATGTCAACCACCTCACTATTTTCACCATCTACTACAATTTTCCTCAAATAACCTGTACCTGTTAATGTGAACAGGTATTTTCCATCAGGAGAAGCTTGTACCGCGTATGTCCTTGGCGCATCAATTTCAGCAACAACTTCACAAAGTACGGGATTGTAAAGAATCGATTGGGAAACTTTGAGACCAGGACCTGTCAACAAGATCAAATCCGTTTTTGGAACGGGTGTAATCTTTTCAAAGAGTAGTGGGAAATTAACGATCGTATCAACACTTTGGCTTGCAATATCAATAATGCTTAAACTGGTAGAAATTGTATTTAATGAATACAGCTTTTTGCCATCTCGTGAAATAGTCGCAGATGAGGGCTGGTCTGCTTCCGGCAGCTCTGCCGATATTAATAATGTATCTTTAAATACATCATCAGGATCACTATAATCCATAACCAATACACCTTCCTGAGTCTCGTCGTAATTACGACTCACATAACCTGGTTTTGAAACAAACAGCCTTTCGCCATCAGCTGCGGCACAAAGTCTTGATCCAAGTGTTAATCGAGTTGGGAATTCTCCTCTTAATTCATTTGTTTCTAAATCGAAAACCTGATAGGTGTATGAATGTTGTATAAATACAAACCGCTTATCGGGCGATTGTTCAATTTTAGTATCACCACGTGCCTGACCAAGATTTACATAAAAATTCTGATATGAATTTGATAAAAAATCGAAAACAACATATCCTATTTCAGATCGAGTTGGGATGAAGACCGTTGAACCATTGTTGTACAAAGCCATATTTTGACACATAACTATACCAATACTTTCATTAATTACTATTGAATCAATTGTTGAGAAATCACTACAGTCAATTCTGCGTAGCGTCCGCTCCGGTACCTGGCTCACTGACAAGATGTAAAGGGTATCGCCGGTCGGGCTATACTGTGTTACCTTCAAAGCCTCATGCTTGATTGTCCTGATTAACTCCCCCGTATAGGCATCAAATAATCCAGGGTAATTATGGAAAAAATCATCAGTTATACGGGCTATAAACTGGTTGCCTTTGGGAGACATTTCAATCGGATAATAAGCCAATAAGGTTCTGCCGGGGATATTATTTGTTGTACCATGAGCATCAATCATAGGTTCATCTGTTTGGTAAACTACTTCCCCGGTATTTGCATTGTAGGCCGTAACCCATCCATCATGAAAACTGTTGAAGCCAACAATAACGAGTTCTTCATCCGCAGTCACTTCTACCTGAATGGCATCATTGTCAATTTGAAAACTGTTTTTAATTGAATAATCGGTCACATCAATGATAAACAGTTGTCTGGTATCTCTGCAACAGAGGTAAAGACATGAATCTGTAAGATGTGTATCAATAATGCCACGAGCAGCATTTATTACTGCAATTGTATCGTAGGTGTCAGCATCTAACACAAATACGTTACCGCTGTGACGGTGCGAAACAAACAGTTTTGTACCATCAAAAGATAAATCAATTCCGCTAACCAGGTCACCCTCAATCGGGCTGCCGGGCTCAAACTGCTGAATCATGTAATCGGGTTGATAATTGTGCTGAGCTGAAATACTTGAAATAACGAAAAAAACGGAGACAAGAAATGTAAAGTTTTTCATAGGGCATAGGTTTGGTGGTGAGGTTTATAAAGTATTAGACATTATTTATTTACAAATGGTTGCATGGTATTTGCGAACAGAATGATACGTGAAGTCATTCACTATTTGAATCCACTGGTCGAAGTTTGTAAATGGACCTAAATTTAAAAGACCGCTTTGCAGAATATCTTGTAGTCAGACGACTATACGCTGAGACGAAATGTCGTCCGACCACTTTAAATTTGTCGAAGTACCAAGTACTGCGGGTTTCAGCTAACGGGTCAAGCTTTCAGGCAGAAAAAGATCTGAAAGCTTGCTAAAGTTAGATATGTATTGGCAAACCCTTTTATTCAAACTTTAAGAAGTAGAGCCACCTGAAATCGCATTGGTAAGCATCCTTTTCCAGCTCTTGCAAAAGCAACGGATGCACCGTGTCGATAAACAGAATTTTTCCTCTTTTCATTGTTAAAAACAAAACTTACATTTGCCACGAGTTATCATTGTGAATTTATTCCATTTTCGTGTTGGGATGATTCGCTGATTTCCAACAATATTTTTCATTGCGTTGGACTTGAAAAAAATATTTATTTTAGTGTAGTTTTTAGTAGACAGTTTTTTTATGTGGCAATTTATCGTTAGGCTGATTCTCAGAAACCGTGTGACCATTTTAATACTCATTGGTCTTAGTACCATTTTTATGGGTTATATGGGGTCGCAGATCAAGATGTCGTACGAAATGGCCCGAATGTTACCCAAATCGGATCCCATTACTGTTGAGTATGAGGATTTCAAAAAACAGTTTGGCCAGGATGGGAGCGTTATTTTTGTCGCTATTCAGGATCCTGAACTTTATAGCCTGGAGCACTTCAATGACTGGTATGACCTGAGTTATGATATATTGGATGTATATGGTGTTCAGGAAGTGGTTTCGGTTGCCCGCCTCTACAACCTGATCAGGAACGATAGCTTAAAAAAGTTTGACTTCAAACCCATCGTTACTTCCAGGCCGGAAACACAAGAACAGGTCGATTCGATTAAACGGGTTATTTACGATCTGCAATTATACGATGGACGTTTGTTTAACAAAGAAACAAATGTGAGTTTAATGATGATTACCCTGGACAAGGCTGTCATTAACTCGAAAGCAAGAATTGGTCTTATTGATGATATTGAAGGAAGAATAGATCAATTCGGCGATAAATACCAGATAGAAATCCACTATTCAGGATTGCCTTTTATCAGGACCAAAACCTCGCAGACGATACAACGGGAATTGCTGCTGTTTATTTTTCTGTTGCTGATTATTGCATCGGTACTGCTCTTTCTGCTCTTCCGTACTGCACGGGCAGTTTTGTTTGCAATGATTGTGGTCATTTTGGCTGTAATTTGGGTGCTGGGCACTATTGTTTTGTTTGGCTACGAAATAACCATTCTTACCGGAATATTACCACCACTACTTATTATTATCGGCGTTGAAAATTCCATCTTCCTGTTAAACAAATACCTGAGCGAATACCGCGAACACGGTAATAAAGTGAAGGCGCTTTCGCGGATGATCTCGCGGATTGGCAATGCCAATTTACTTACAAATGCAACCACTGCCGCCGGCTTTGCTGCTTTTATTATTACAAGTAATGAACTGCTTGTTGAGTTTGGAATAATTGCTTCGCTGAATATTTTAATCACTTATTTGCTCTCGCTATTTATACTGCCCATTTTATTTAGCTTTTTTCCTCCACCCAAGCCAAAACACATGAAACACCTTGAAAAGGGTTTCATCAGTAAAATTATTCAACGCGTAACACTCATTGTTTTGAACAGGCGGGCTGCTGTTTACATCGTCACTTCAGTACTTTTTATCGGAGGAATCTTCGGGGTTACCAAATTGAAAACAACAGGAAATATAGTTGATGACATTTCGAAAAAAGAAAAGTTATACAAAGACATGATTTTTCTTGAACAGAGTTTCAATGGCGTAATGCCTCTGGAAATTACTGTCAACACCAATAAAAATAAAGGAATACTCCGGCTTTCGTTTTTGAAAAAACTGGATCAGCTTCAGGACACTTTGGCCACTTACAGCGAATTCTCGAAACCACTTTCGGTGGTTGAAGTCGTAAAATCGGCCAAGCAGGCTTTTTACCGGGGCAATCCAAAAATGTATTCATTACCCAATAACCAGGAAAAGAATTTCATCCTTTCTTATGTGCCGAATTTAACGGGTGGTGGCAAAAAATCTATCCTTGATGCTTTTGTCGATTCTAGCCTTTCCAAGACAAGGATTTCTATCCAGATGGCCAATATCGGCACCAACGACATCGAGCGAATATTAACAGATTTGACACCCAAAATAGACACCATTTTCCCACCAGAAAAATATGACGTTCACCTCACCGGGACCAGTGTGGTCTTTTTGAAAGGAACCGACTACCTCGTTAAAAACCTGTTTATGAGCCTTGCCCTTGCTGTAGTGGTAATTACTATTCTGATGGCATTGATTTTCTCATCGGCACGAATGATTTTGATTTCTTTGGTGCCGAATATTATCCCGCAGATTTTAACAGCTGGAATGATGGGGTATTTTGGTATTTCTATTAAACCATCAACCATCCTTATCTTTAGTATTGCATTGGGAATTAGTGTTGACAACACCATTCATTTTCTGTCGCGCTACCGCTTGCAATTGCAGCACAACAAATGGCAAATTAAAACTTCGGTTCTTGGCGCATTAAACGAAACGGCTTACAGCATGATTTTTTCGGCCATCGTATTATTTTCAGGATTTTACGTATTTACACTTTCATCGTTTGGAGGAACAGAAGCCCTGGGATACCTCGTTTCGTTTACCTTGCTGATTGCCCTGTTTTCAAATCTTTTTGTTCTGCCTTCAATGCTACTAACTTTAGACAAAAGGGCACTTGCCAAATCGTTTAAAGAACCAATGCTGGTGGTATTCGACGAAGAAGAAGACATTGAACTTGATAAACTTATTGTTGAAGAACTTAAACCTGAAAAAGATTCGTATCAAAAAATTGATTAACACACACACATGAAAGGAATTATTCTTGCCGGAGGAGCGGGAACACGTTTACACCCACTAACTCTGGCCGTCAGTAAACAACTAATGCCCATTTACGACAAACCCATGATTTACTACCCCTTGTCAGTTTTACTGATGACAGGGATACGTGATATTTTAATTATTTCAACTCCTGAGGACACGCCAAATTTTGAAAGGCTTTTGGGGGACGGTTCGCGCATTGGCTGTAACTTCAGCTATAAAGTACAACACATACCCAATGGTTTGGCACAGGCTTTTGTGCTTGGTGAAGAATTTATTGGAAATGACAAAGTATCTTTGGTTTTAGGCGATAACATATTCTACAGCAATGGTTTGCAGAACATCCTCAGAGAAAGTAACGACCCGGATGGTGGAATCGTATTTGCTTACCATGTAAGCGATCCGGAAAGATATGGTGTTGTAGAATTTGATGAAAATTTTAAAGCTTTATCTATTGAAGAAAAACCCCAGAATCCAAAATCAAATTATGCGGTACCCGGTTTGTATTTCTACGACAATTCGGTTGTTGAAGTTGCTAAAAACTTAAAGCCCAGTGCACGTGGAGAATATGAAATTACAGACGTGAATAAGTATTATCTGGAAAAAGGGACGCTGAAAGTGGGAATGCTCAATCGGGGTACAGCCTGGTTAGATACCGGCACTTTTTCTTCGTTAATACAAGCATCGCAATTTGTTGAAGTAATCGAAGAACGGCAGGGTCTGAAAATTGGTTGTATTGAAGAAGTCGCTTATCACAACGGTTTTATTAATGCTGAACAACTTGCACGTATTGCCAAACCTTTACTAAAAAGTGGTTATGGCAAATATCTGCTCAACCTTATTGATTAATTTTACGAGTTAAAAAGAGATATTGGAGTGAAGGGATACGAGGAATTATATGCGTACTTCGAGACGAATTTAAAGCAACAGGCTTTCGACAACGAACCCAGTGAATTGTATGCACCTATTCAGTATACTCTTGCATTGGGGGGTAAAAGAATTCGGCCGGTACTAACATTAATGGCTTGTGAACTTTTTGGAGGGCAAATTGAAAAAGCACTACCACAAGCAATTGCCATCGAACTTTTTCACAATTTTACCCTGATCCACGATGATATTATGGATGATGCCCCTTTACGACGAGGTAAGAAAACCGTATTCAAAAAGTGGAACAACAATATTGCCGTTTTATCGGGCGACACTTTATTTGCCCTGGCTTATCAATACGTACAAAAGACTGAGGTAAATATACTTCCAATAACGCTTTCAGTGTTTAACAAAACTGCCATTGAAGTTTGTGAAGGACAACAATTTGATCTGAATTTTGAAACTGAAAATGATTTATCCGTTGACCAATACACCGAAATGATCAGGCTAAAAACAGCGGTCCTTTTTGGTGCCAGTTTAAAAATTGGGGCATTAATTGGAGGGGCAAATAACGAAGATGCAGAAAGCCTCTACAATTTTGGACAAAATATCGGACTGGGCTTCCAGCTAAAAGATGACCTTTTGGATACTTTTGGAGATGAAAAAATCTTTGGTAAAAAGACTGGGGTTGACATCATTTTAAACAAAAAAACATTCCTTTACCTAAAAGCACTGGAAATTGCCGATGATGAAACAAGAAATAAATTAGTTGACTTCTACAATAACGATTCAAAACAGGAAGAAAAATTCAGAGAGGTAAAAGCCATTTTTAGCAGATTAAAAATTGATCAACTTGCCCTTGAGAAAATTGATGAATACTGCAAAATGGGGAAAGAAAGCCTGGCGAAGATTAACCTTAATACTGAAAAAAAGGAAAGCTTACTTGCTGTTGCCCACCGGATGATTGACAGGGAAAAATAGTTGTTATTGCCTAAGTGTCTAACGTCTCTAATTTCAATTGCAAAGCCTCCCATTTGCTAAGAGCTGCCGATAAAGCCCAATTTAAATCGTTGTGCTTTTTATAAATTTCCCCTGATTTAATCTCATCCGAGGCCATCTCAGGATTCGACATACGTTTATTCAACTCCTCAATTTCATCTTCAAGAAGTGCAATAGACGTTTCTATTTTCAGGATACTGTTATTCAGCTTTCTCTTCTCTTTTTCCTGGGATTTGTTTTGCTTCCACTTTGCTTTGTTTGTAGAAACACTGTCTGGCACACGCTTGGTTTTTTTCTCTTTAAGCTCCAGTTCTTTTAAATTAATTAGCCTCCTTTTCTCTAAATACTCAAAAATATCCCCCAAATGTTCTCTAACCATTTGGTCACGAAATTCAAAAACTTTGCTTGTTAAGCCCTGTAAAAAATCACGATCGTGAGAAACAATAATAAGTGTGCCATCATATTGAAGCAGGGCATTCTTCAAAATGTCCTTAGAAAGAATATCAAGGTGATTGGTTGGCTCATCAAGAATAAGTAAGTTGGTGGGTTGTAGTAGTAATTTAGCAAGGGATAGGCGCGATTTTTCTCCACCCGACAATACTTTTACTTTCTTGTCAATATCCTCTCCCTGGAAGAGAAAAGCCCCAAGAATGGATTTCAGCCTGGTTCGAATATCTCCGACAGCTACATCGTCAAGGGTTTCAAAAACTGTCTTGTTAAGATCCAGCATTTCTTTTTGTTCCTGGGCAAAAAATCCTGTGATAACCTGGTGACCCATTTTGAGTTGCCCTTCAAAATCCAATTGCCCGGAAATAACTTTGGCGAGTGTTGTTTTGCCTTCACCATTGCGGCCAACAAAAGCTACTTTCTCTCCTCTCAGTATTTGAATATCTATATTTTCGAATACAAGTTTATTGTCATACTTTTTAGTAATGTGTTCACCCTCAAGGGTGACTTTTCCGCTGTGTGGAGCAGGAGGAAACGAAAAATGAATAGAAGCTTTGTCGAGATCATCAATCGATACTTTTTCCATTTTGTCTATTCGCTTGATCCGCGATTGTACTTGCCGGGCTTTTGTTGACTTATACCTAAAACGCTCGACAAACCTTTCAATTTCTTTAACTTGCTTTTGTTGGTTTGAAAATGCTGCCTTCTGATGCTCAACCCGCTCTTCCCGCAATTGAATGTAATGCGAATAAGCTACTTTGTAATCATACGATTTGCCATTGTTAATCTCAATTGTACGCGTAGTTACATTATCTAACAATGTGCGGTCGTGGGAAACAATGATGAGAATACCCCGATAACTGATTAAAAACTCTTCGAGCCATTGTATAGCTTCAATATCTAAATGATTGGTAGGCTCATCAAGCAAAAGTAATTCGGGTTTCACCATTAATAATTTGGCAAGTTCAACCCGCATTTGCCAGCCATAACTAAATGTACGGAGAGGCATCACAAAATCAGCACGCTTAAATCCCAAACCTGTGAGGATTTGTTCGGCAAGCCCTCTTAATTTCTCAGGTTCATAAAGGTTTAACTGCTGATGTATACTTTCAAGTTCTGTTAAAAGACGACTGTAAGCTTTGCTTTGATAGTCAGTTGTTTGAGTTAACCTATGATTGATTTGCTGTTCCTGTTCCTTTAAGATATCCAAGAAATAGTAAGCTTTCAGCGCCTCATCTAATACGGTTTGTTCACTCTCAATCTTCATCTCCTGAGGGAGATAACCAATACGGTCACCTTCAGATAAAATAACTTCTCCTCCATCTTGTTGCATTTCGCCGGCAATAATTCTAAGTAATGTTGTTTTGCCCGTACCATTTTTACCAGCCAAACCAACACGTTCGCGCATGTTTAACGAAAATGTAATCCCGCTAAACAAAGTTTCCCCTCCAAATTCTTTTTTGATATTATTTACTGAAATCACCCTTATTCCTTTTTTGCACAAAAATAAACAATAGCCTAAATAAAAAAAGGGCAGCCCTCAGGCTGCCCTTTTTAATTAAGGTTGTTTGTGTATTACCTTCCCGTATTATTCGGTGATAATTACACGTTTGGTAACTACACCGTCCTGGGTGTCAATACGTACTA
>QMPA01000087.1 GCA_003650365.1 Bacteroidota bacterium
CAGTTCGGGAAGGATAATAAAGTCAGCTTGTTCAGCTTTTCCAATAAGTTCTTCAACTTTGTTCAGGTTATTCTGCTGTCCACCCAACTGGGGGGCAAATTGTATTTGGGCTAGTTTGAGCATTGTTTTTATATGTTCTCTGCTTCAAGCGTCCACGCTTGAAGATTTAAATACATTGCCAATAATTTTCAAGCGTGGACGCTTGAAACGGGGTCATTTTTTCTTCACCACCAACTGTCCGGTCTGGTAGCCAACCACAATTATTTTAACGCCTTTTTCAATAAAACCAGTCAGGGCAGTGGCATCGTACTGATCTCCATCAATGGAAACTTTTCCAGTCGGACGGAGAATGGTTCTGGCGATTCCTTCCTGTCCTTGCATATTTTGGTAGGCACTGCTTGCCGAAGTATAACCTTCGTCAGTTTTTTGTGTTTTGGCCAATGCCAGATTGCCAAAATGGGTGGTTCCGAAAAGTTGTTTGGTGAGAATAATCGATCCGACAATAGATAGGAAAAACGCAATCACAACCACAAAAAATGCTTTAACGACATTGGTAAGGTCATAATCGAAAATACCAGTTCCCATATTTTGAACCATGCTGAGTGTGAGGCCCGTGATGGTAAATGCAATACCCAGAACACCAGCTATTCCAAATCCTGGAATGGCAAATATTTCTATAGCGATCAAAACCAGTCCGACAATGAAAAGCATTATTTCCCAGTGATTGGCCAGACCTTCCAGGTATAGAGGTGCAAAGTAAAGCGTGGCAGCAATTGCTGCTGCAGCCAGTGGAAATCCAATACCGGGGGTTTGTAATTCAAAATAAATCCCACCAATAATAACCATGATTAAAATACCGCTAACCATTGGGTTAATAAGCCAGCCAATGATTTTATCGGTGGCTGAAATTTCGTGTTTCACAAAAATATAATCTTCTATCCCTGCGAGTTCCAGTGCTTCTTCAAGACTGCTTGCTTCGCCTTCGCAAAAACCAAATTCGATGGCTTCTGAAACGGTGAATGTCAGTACCTGTCCGGTATCGCTGATGCTTTCAACATAGATTTTTGGGTCCACCATCGCCTGTGCAATATCCGGGTCACGATTTTTGGCTTCGGCAGTGGCGCGCATCATCGAACGCATATACGACTGGTATTTATCGGGCATTTGTTTGCCCTCCTGATTGACAACAGTTGCTGCACCAATACTTGAGCCCGAAGCCATATAAATACTGTCGCAGGCAATGGAAATCAGTGCGCCGGCCGAGGCTGCATTTTTGTCGATAAAAACATAAATCGGTATATCTGTATTCAATATTTTGGTGCGGATGGAATCGGCTGCATCAAGCATTCCCCCGTATGTATTCATGTGGATGAGGATGAGGTCGGCATTTTCTTCCTCTGCATTTTCAATAGCTAATTTTGTCGTTCGCCAAACAGGTGGTGCAATCATTTCGTGGATGTTGAAAGTGTAGATTTTATATGAACTCGAAGCTGAGTCATCTACTTGTCCAACAGCGTTGAAACCAAAAACGAATGTGAATAGGATTGCCGTGATAAAAATAGGAATTTTACTTTTCATGACCACTTTTATTTTTGTCTCGAATTGCACGCATCTTGTTGTATTTTTTCCTCCAGGCTTTTTGTTTCCATACCTTACCCCATGTTATATTTATCCACAATCGTTCATGCAAATAGTACAAAACCAATTTTGCAATAATGTCAAAGACACCTCCAATTAATGCCCAGTCTAAACTGCCTGAAACTTTATAGATAATCACCATGGTTGCAGATGTAGCAATTATCCTCCAACTGATAGCTTTGAGAATACTCCTCTGTGGACTTTCTTTGACAATTACGCGATTGCTTTTTGCTGTCATAATTCTGAAGAGATTTAGTATACAATATTAGTAAAAAAACAGATGCCCTAAGTAATTAAATATGGTCTGTAAAATGCCTATTTAGTTTCTTAGAAAATTCATCATGTGTCTTTTTATTGGAAGCAATAATTTGCCTTCCGAAAATGTAATTGTCTTTTTCTTTGAAATCAGTAACAAGCCCACCGGCACGTTCAACAATGAGTGAGCCGGCAGCTACATCCCAGGGTTTTAATCCGTATTCGAAAAACAAATCAAATCGGCCACAGGCAACGTACGCCAGATCGAGGGCGGCAGAGCCAAGTCTGCGGATTCCCCGTGTATCTTTCAGGAGTTCTTCAAACAAGCCAAGGTAGGGTTTGAGTAAAGAGTAATCGGAATAAGGGAAGCCGGTTGCAATAAGCGATTTTTCCAGAACTTTTGTAGATGAAACTTTTATTTCATTGCCATTCAGAAAAGCCGGGCCATCTTTCCATGCATAAAAACATTCGTCAAGATTGATTTCGTAAACCACTGCCGAAATGATTTCTTCTCTTTCTGCCAGTGCAATAGAAACACAATAATTAGGAACACCATGAATAAAATTAGTCGTGCCATCAAGCGGATCGATAATCCAGTTTAAGCCTTCCTTTCGTTTTAACTTTTGATTTTCTTCGGCGATAAATCCTGCTTCCGGAACGATTATTTGTAGTGCTGAAACGAGTCGCTTTTCTGCTTCAAGATCGACATAAGTAACCAAATCGTGTACGCCTTTTTCTTTGATATTTTCTGTAGTAATCCGGCCGGCTTCCTGACGGATAAATTGTCCGACAGTTTTGCTCAGTTCGACAACTTCGTGGGTTATTTTTCTTAAATCCATCACACCGATGCTCTTTTGTGATTACGCCAAAGTACGATAACAAGCGTCAATCCCGTTAGGAACAAAATAGTCGAAATGATCTCGGCTTGCGTCACATTCATCCCCCAAAAATCGAATACATTGTTGACCCTTATTTTCTCGATAAGAAATCTTTCTGCACCATTGAACATCAGGTAAATGGAAGCTAAAATCCCCGGTATTTTAATGCTCTTACGAATACTCCATAAAAAAAGAAAAATAAGAATGGCCATGGTGGTTTCGTAAACCGGTGTCGGAAATACACCTTCGGCCAGTTGCGAACAGTGCGCACCAACACATCCCGGAATCGGAATGCCTTCGTTTAGAATATTGTGCGGGTAATTGTAAGACCATAAATTGTCAGGTAAAAAAGATAGCCAGCCGGGTTTGTCAAGGGTGTTGACAATCCCCCAGTCTCCATCACCGGCAACATGGCAGCCAATCCGGCCAATGCCATAAGAAAGAATGAGGGAAGGCGCAACACTGTCCGCCAGGAACCACCATTTTATTCCTTGTTTTTTACCATAATAACCAACTGCGATTGCGGCAATAATCAAACCGCCGTAAAAACTCATTCCGCTAAATGACAAAAGCGCATCCAATGGATCGCGGGTAAATTCTTCCCAATTCTCAAACCAATGAAAAACTTTCGCTCCGAGAATCCCGAAAATAATGGCCACAAAAACGATGGGCCAGGTCTGATCCTGTGCATGAACAGTAACTTCTTCCCAAACGGGAGGAAATAGCTCTTTCCTTTTCTTTGAAAAGTAAAACCAGGCAGTATAAATATTGGCTACAACAATTCCTCCCCACCAGGAACCTTCGAGCGACATGACAAAATCCTGAGGGTTGCCGGCAAAACTATTGTAATTCAACAACGCACCAATAAGCTTAAATCCAATGAGAAAGCTGAATACAAAAACGGTAATCAATTCAACAATTGTTGCTGGTTTACCTTTCTCAACCTTTTTTATTTGTGGCTGGATAAATCCTTCTTCCTCTTTTCTTTTGAGTTCGCGGTATAGAAAGAAAGCACCAAAAATAAATGCCAGGGCAAGAAAAAAGCCATAACTCTGTATGGGTAAAACGATGTTGGTGCCAAACCAGTCGTTAATTAAGTCGCTTAATTTTGGATACATATTTTTTTGGTATTGTTTTTTTTCAAGACAAAGATGGTGTAAATTCCAAAGTCCAAAGCGTAAATCTCAAATAAAATCCGAAATTTAACGCTCCTGCTTCAAGCGTCTTCGCTTGAAGTTTTAAATCAAACCCCTAAATCAAATTTTGGGTTTTCGAGCGTAGACGCTCGAAACGGGATAGTTCAAAATCCAAATCTTAACATCAACCTTAGCCTAAAACCTCAACCTTCATCCTGCTAGATTCGTCCCAAAAATACAATTAATCAAATTGCGGATAAGTCCAATTTATCTTTTTTGTTTCAAATCCAAAAATTGCTGAAAAACAATACCAAGCACGATTAAAACCAATCCTACAATGGTTGAAGTGCGGATGCTTTCGCCAACTGCTAGATTGATCCAGAACAAAGCGAAGAAAGGGGAGAGGTAAATCAGGTTGCTGACTTTGGCCGTGTTCTCAGAATAATTCAAAGCCTTCAACCAAATCACAAAAGTGATGCTCATTTCAAAGGCGCCAATGTATGCGATACCGAGAATGGCTTTCTCGCTTGGCAATTGAATGCCTCTGCCCGTCACCAACAGGAAAATCAGAATGTAAACAAAGCCGAACAAAAGGTTCATCCCTATTTTCCCGGTCGTTTCCCGTTTATCTTTCATATTCAATATCCAGTAAATAGCCCAGAAAAACGCACTGCCAACAGCAAGACCAACCCCCAAAGGATTGATGTTTTCAAGGCTCACCAAATTACCGTGGGTACTGATAACAACAATTCCAAAAAAACTGATAAAAATGGCGAGGATACTTAAAGGGTGGATTTTTTGTTTGAGAAATGGAACCGAAAGCAGTACCAGCACAATGGGCCAGGCGTAATTGAGTGTGCCGGCAATTTGTGCTTCCAATAAGTCGTAGGCTTTAAAAAGTACGAGGTAGTAAAGGAAGGGATTAAAGAAACCCATTATTGCAGAAGCAAATAAATCTTTGTGTTTGATATGATTAATTCGCAAGGGTGTGCTGCCAAGTTGGTTAATTACTGCCAAAACGATTACTCCTGTAAAAGAAGCCCAGAGCAACAATTGATCGAAAGCAATATGCCGCAAAGTAATTTTAAAAGCCGAACTCATTGTTGACCAGAACAGGACAGCGAGCAGGGCAAATAAATAGGCTTTTTGTTGGTTGGAGATTTTATTCACGGTTTTGGGTTAGAAGGCGAAAATAGTGAATTAGGGATAATTGGTCATTGGTTGTCATGTATTGTCATTGTTTGATTACTGAAAAAGCCATGCAACTATATCCCATGATTAAGTGTCATATCTTTAAGGCTTTGGAAAAATGTAATGACCAAAGTGCATTAATCTAAACCAAACAAACCAATATTATGAAAAAGTATAGTCTATTATTCGCATTAATTATTATTGTTCATGCAACTATTTTTTCTCAATGCATTCCGTATGGAATTACATTTGACACCCAGGAAGAAATAAACAATTTTCAGACGAATTATCCAGGTTGTACAGAGATTGAAGGCTATGTATTTATCCATGGAAACGAAATAATTAATCTGAATGGATTAAGTGTTGTGACTTCAATTGGAGGAAAGCTTGAAATTAACAATTGTGATTCATTGTTTAGTTTAACCGGTCTGAGTAATCTTGATTCTGTAGGCGGCAGTTTTGAAATAAGGTTTAATGATTCGTTTATTGATTTTTCGGGTTTAGAAAGCCTGACTTATGTTGAGGGAGCAATCATTATTCAGAATAACAGCACTTTGACAAGTTTAACTGGTTTAGATAATATTGATGCCGGTAGCATTAGAAGCTTATCTATTTTTAAAAATAGTTCACTCTCAAATTGTGATGCCAAAAGCGTTGGCGACTATTTATCTAATCCTACAGGTGCGATAGGTATTTACGATAATGCCACCGGATGCAATAACCCACCTGAAGTTGCCGAGGCTGGTGGGTTTGTTCTTTCGTGTTTGCCTTATGGTAATTTTTATTTTTTTACTCAAGATGAAATTGATAGTTTCCAAAGTGATTATCAGGATTGTACTGAATTAAATGGATTTGTAAAAATTAAAGGAAATGATATAACCAACTTAACCGGGTTGAGTGCTGTAACTGTTATTGGGGGCTATCTGTATATCCAGAATAATCCTCTCCTGACAAGTTTAAGTGGTTTGGAAAATGTAAGCTCAATTGGTTCACCTGGAGATTTATTTTGGATTAGGGGTAATGACACACTGATTGATTTAACAGGACTTCAAAACGTTACTTCGATCGGTGGAGATTTATGGATTGATGACAATAATAGCTTAACAACTTTAGCAGGTTTGGATAAATTGAATGCTGTCCATGGAGAATTAAAGATAGTAGGAAATGACACTTTGAGTAGTTTAACGGGCCTGGATAGTTTGAAGTTGGTTTCTGGACGGTTTTCCCTACTTGATAATCATCCATTAAGCAGCTTAATAGGCTTGAATAATTTGGATTCCGTAAATGGAGACTTTATGATTAGTGATAACGATTTTCTTACAGACTTGATGGATCTAGAAAGCCTGGTCTACACCGGGGGAAGCCTTAGTATTTGTTGCAGTCATTCATTAAGCAGTTTGTCAGGCCTTGAAAAATTAACTCATATTGTTGGAAGTCTTGAGATTTTTGGTGATCCCCTTTTAAGCAATTTAATGGGATTGAATAATATTACATCAGTTGGGGGGAGACTTTTTGTTTATCATAACATTGGTCTATCTAATTTGATTGCACTAGACAATTTGACTTCAATTGGAGGTGACCTGGAGATTGAACATAATAATGTACTGACAAGTTTAACAGGCTTAGATAATATTGATGCAGAATCAATAATCAATTTGAGTATTTATGACAATGCAAATTTATCAACTTGCCATGTGCAAAGCATTTGCGACTACCTGTCCACTCCAAATGGTACAGTTGAAATTTACGATAATAAAACTGAATGTTATAATCAAGAACAAGTTGAAGCAGCCTGCACGGTTTCAGTAGAAGAGCAGAAGTTTTCTGAGCAACTTTCAAGCTATCCCAATCCCTTTAAAACTTCAATAACAATAGGCTACGAACTTCAACAACCATCAACCGTCCAAATTTCAATTTATGACCAACTTGGCGCATTGGTGGATGTTATTCAGGAAACACAAACACCGGGCAAACAGCAAGTAGTTTGGAATGCAAACGGACAGTCTTCGGGGATGTATTATTTTACGATTCAGATTGGTGATGAAACTATCAGGGGAAAGATGGTTAAAATGGGGAATTAGTAGATGACTAGATGTTAGTTTTTACTCGTGGTCAGACGACTATAAGCCAGGACGTACTCGTCGTCCGACCACTTTAGTTCGGGCTTTGTTTAGTGGTTGGACGACCGTTTGATTTGGCGGATTACGTCTGACCACATGAAACCCGAAACTTTGGACTTTAAACTTCGAACATTAAACTTGGGATTCAAATTCCTCAATGCGCCCATTCCGGCATTACATTCAAATCGATATGAAAAATGGAGCTTCCCCAATAGTAGGTGAACAGTGTAATTACTATTGCCCCGATAATATTAAGGATGAGTCCTGTTCGGGCCATTTGCATGACGGTAATCCGGTTTGAACCGAATACAATTGCATTGGGTGGCGTTGCAACCGGAAGCATAAATGCCATGGATGCGCTGATGGTGGCAGGGAGCATAAAAAGTAAAGGGTTAATATCCACCGCAACTGACAATCCGGCAAGTACAGGCAGTAACATTTCGGTAGTGGCTGTATTGGAAGTCAGTTCCGTTAAAAATGTCATTCCCATGGCAATAATGAAAATAATGATTATGGGATGAAAATCTGCAATTCCGCTGAGTTGTTCGCCAAACCAGAGCGATAATCCTGATTCCTTAAATCCACTCGCCAGGGCAAATCCCCCACCAAAAAGCAGGATAATATTCCAGGGTAATTTAGCGGCTGTTTTCCAGTCCATTAATCTTTTGCCCTGCTCCATTTTGGAAGGGATGAGAAATAAAATAATAGCCATTCCGATGGCAACAGTTCCGTCATTCAGGTATTTTGGATTGGGAAAAAGGCTGCTCCATCCGGGAATTGTAAAATCACCAATAGCAATTCCTGATCTTGTCAGCCACAACAAAGCCAGTAAGGTAAAATCAATCAGGATGACTTTCTCTTCAAAACTGGCCGGGCCCAATGCTTTGTATTCATTTTTAAAATGTGCATTGTCCAGTTTTTTCCATGTTGATTTTGGTTTAAATATAAAATAAAGGTAAGCCCAAACAAAAATGAAAAAGAACACGCTAATAGGGAGTGCAAAAATAAACCAGTCAGAAAAGCTGATTTCAGGAGCTCCCGGAAACATGATCTGGTAAATTCGTGCAAATGATAAGTTGGGGGGTGTGCCAACCAATGTGGCAATGCCTCCAATGGAAGCACTGTAAGCGACTCCTAGCAGTAGTCCGACAGAGTATTTTGACAGCTCTTTCTTCTCAACAAACTCTTCCAGTTTTGTGACTATCGACAGCAAAATGGGAACCATCATCATGGCAGTTGCCGTATTTGAAATCCACATCGAAAGAAAAGCCGTTGCCAGCATAAATCCCAATAATATTCGTGCAGGGCTTGTTCCGGTGAACATCAATATTTTCAGGGCAATTCGTTTATGCAGATTCCATTTTTGCATGGCCAGTGCCACCAAAAATCCACCAATAAACAGAAAAATAACATGGTTAAAATAGGTTGCCGAAACATCCTTTCCATTCATCACCCCGAAAAGGGGGAACAAAACAACAGGCAGCAAAGCTGTAACTGCTAGAGGAACAACTTCGGTTATCCACCAAATAGCCATCAGCAGGGCGATGGCAAGTGTGTAAGTTACTGCGGGTTCCCCGGGTTTCAGGTCGGTAAAAAAGGCAATGCCGATAAAGGCAAGCGGTCCTAAAATAAAACCAATTGCATTTTTAATGCTCCATTTGGGTGCTTTCATATTGTTGCTTTTCGCAGAAGGCGCAAGTTAGTTAAAATGGGGAAACCCAATATTCAAATCATAAAACTTAAATCGCAAAACTCAAAACAATAAAATGAAAAGTCTATTGTAAATCAGTTACCCTGTCCTTTAGGTCAGGGATAAACAAAAGCTAAAAAACTTTGAAGGCAAAACTTAAAACGTCTAACTTATAAGCACGAACCTTTAACAAATAACTTAACTTTGCCATCAGTAAATATAATTCTGTCAAACTATGCCAAACCCAATAAATAAACTGATTGTAGTGGGTGACCGGGTGCTGATTAAACCCAAAAGCAACTCTGGCAAAACCCGAAGTGGATTGCTGTTGCCCCCGGGTTATAAAGAAAAAGAAGAGATTCAAAGCGGGTTTGTGGTGAAAGCCGGGCCGGGTTATCCAATTCCTTTGCCATCGGATGATATTGATGAACCCTGGAAAAAGAAAGAAGACGCCATTAACTACATTCCGCTTCAGGCAAAAGTGGGCGATCTCGCTATTTTTCTGAAGAAGGGTGCTGTGGAAATTCAATACCACAAAGAGAAATATTTTATTGTTCCCCAACATTCCATTCTACTGCTCGAACGCGATGAACTGTCTGAATAAGTTTTTCCTTTCCTCAATATTTTTTATTGGCCTGTTTTTCACATCCTGTGAAGAAAAAAAGCAAATTTCAAATGCTGCTGATATTTTTGAAAAATTGGCTGATTCTAACTCGATTTCCAAGGTTCAATATGCCAAAGGTTTCGATATTTACAAAGCTGACGGGATTACAAAACTGGTGATTTACAAACCACAGTCGAATAGTGAAGTGCTGAAGACTTACTTTTTAGCTGATAATGAAACTGTTGATAAATTTGGTTTTGCTCAGGGTTTTACTGTTGTCCCCTTAGATAGTGTTGCCGTATTTTCAGGAACACAACTCAATGCCATGAAAAATCTGCATCTGCTGGAAAAACTTGTGGGCGTTTCAGAATCAGATTATATTTTGGATGCAGAAATAAGAAAACGCATTACTGATGGATATGTTACCGAATTGGCCAGCAACGGTAATTTTTATGTGGAGCGCACTTTGCAGTTGAGTCCGTCGGTAATTTTTCATTCGCCTTATCAGGCTAACGAAAGCAATCCACTGGCTGCAACAAAAATTCCGATGGTTCCTTTTTTCGATTTTATGGAAAATGACCCCCTTGGTAGGGCAGAATGGTTGAAATTCACTGCCGTATTTTTTGGGAAGGAGAAGGAGAAAGCAGCAGAAAAGCAATTCAATACAATTGTAAAGCAGTACAAAATGTATAAGAATCTTGCCAGTGAAGCAAAAGAGAAGCCCACGGTTTTTTCTGATAAATACTTTAGTGGTCAATGGTATGTGGCTGGTGGACAAAGTTATATTGCTACGTTGTTCAAAGATGCGGGGGCTGATTATCTTTGGAAAGACGATACCCACAATGCCAGCTTTCCTTTGGATTATGAAACCGTCTTCTCAAAGGCGCACAATGCTGATTTTTGGCGGATTGTGCTTTCTTTTGATGATAAACCATCTTATGATAAATTGGCCACAGAGAATGAACTTTATACACATTTTGCAGCTTTTAAAAACCGTAAAATTATTTGGTGCGATGCACAGAAAACAGCCTATTTTGAAAAATCATCCCTCGAACCACATATAGTGCTGGCTGATTTTATCAAGGTTTTTCATCCGCAATTGTTGCCAGATTATGAGCCTAGATATTATTTGACCCTGCCATGAAGGGCATAGTAATTGATTTGTTTTTTGCCACAGATGCACAGATTAATTCTGTTGAAATAATTATGAACATCTACCTGCTAAAAATTCCTCAGATTAATTATATCTGTCTTTGACAGATATTTTAGTGGTAATTCTTTATAAGACTAGTCAAAAGGTAAATTGTTAATAATTTGTGAATCTGTGGCTTTTAGTGTGGCTAATCATTACAAAAGTTGTTATCAGAAATCAGTTGCCCCGGGCTTTAGCCCGGGGATAATAAAATCATTTGCCAATCCCGTTTAACATGAAATACTATTCTATTTTTGTTCATTAATGGAATCAAAAAAAAATACGGGTTTCTGGTTTCTGTTTTTTGCAGTCGCACTTGTTGCTCTGTTCCTTACGAATTTGTGGTACGGCTCGGTGCTTATTTCCTGGCAGGAAGTGTGGGCGGCACTAACAAACAGCAGCGAAACATCCAAAACAGCACAGATAATTGTACAGGAATACCGGTTGCCGCAAACCATAACGGCTCTTGCTGTGGGCATGGCTTTGGGTGTTGCGGGATTGTTGTTGCAGACTTTGTTCCGGAATCCATTAGCGGGACCATCTGTATTGGGAATCAGTTCGGGTGCCAGTTTAGGTGTGGCGCTGGTTGTTTTATTGGGAGGGGCATTCAATATTTATTGGCCGGAATCCCTAAAAATAATGAGCGAATTGAGTGTGGTACTAATGGCTTTTGCAGGTTCGCTTTTGGTATTAGGCGTTATCCTTTTTGTTTCTGGCCGAATCAGTAATATCGTAACTGTGTTAATTATCGGAATCATGATTGGCTACGCAGTTTCGGCGGTAGTGGGTGTGCTGCAATATTTTAGCCGTTCCACCGAATTACATGCCTACGTGATCTGGGGATTGGGTAGTTTTTCAAATACCAGTACCGATCAGTCTGCATTCTTGCTAATCGCGACTTTGACAGGAGTTTTATTTAGCCTTCTTTTTATGCGGCAACTCAATGCACTTTTGCTTGGCGATAATTATGCACGGAGTCTGGGAGTGAATACCAAACAAATACAATTGGTGCTCATTCTTGTCGCTGGATTTTTAATTGCTTTGGCAACGGCATTTACCGGACCCATTGCATTTGTCGGACTGGCAGTCCCGCATTTGGCACGTAGTTTTTACCGCACTTCGAATCATAGGATTTTGTTGCCTGCTGTTATCCTGATGGGAGGAGTGCTTACTTTATTGTGTAACCTGATTGCCAAACTTCCGGGCTACGATATTTCTCTGCCAATCAATGCAGTCACTTCAATAATAGGTGCGCCCATTGTGGTTTGGGTGATTGTGAAGAGAGGGAAGGTGAAAAAAAGTTAATGTGAAAGATAAAAACCCCTCTGTCTGCTTTGGGCAGACATCTCCCCCAAGGGGAGAATGGGGGTTGCTTTTAAGAATTTTGGAAAACCCCTTTTCTCCCCCTTGGGGGGAGATGCCGAAGGCAGAGGGGAAGGAAAAAAGTTAATGAGTGAAAGATAAAAACCCCTCTGCCTGCTTTGGGCAGACATCTCCCCCAAGGGGAGACTGGGGGTTGTTTTTAAGAATTTTGGAAAACCCCTTTTCTCCCCCTTGGGGGGAGATGCCGAAGGCAGAGGGGAAGGAAAAAAGTTAATGAGTGAA
>QMPA01000088.1 GCA_003650365.1 Bacteroidota bacterium
AAACGATTGATGCTTGCATCACTAGTAATGCCCATGACCACATTAACTGTAAAAAAGTTACTTTAGCTAACTGATATAATATTTAGATTTTTACCAATGAAAAACAAAACATCCTACTCCTTATCAGGAAATATTGTAGACCTGATCGCAGAAAAAATATTTAAAGGAACCGTCCACGTTAATAATGGCATTATCCAATCCGTAGAAAAAGATGATTCGATAACGGAAAAACAATTCATCTTACCAGGACTCATCGACTCCCACATCCATATCGAAAGCTCCATGCTGGTTCCTTCCGAATTTGCCCGTTTGGCGGTAGTACATGGAACAGTGGCTACCGTTTCCGATCCGCATGAAATTGGAAATGTATTGGGTATTGACGGCATCAAATACATGATTAATAACGGGAAGAAAGTTCCTTTCAAGTTCTTCTTCGGTGCTTCATCCTGTGTGCCTGCAACACCTTTTGAAACAGCGGGTGCCGAATTGGGTGTAAAGGAACTGGATGAATTGTTACGCATGGATGAAATAAAATATATGTCGGAAATGATGAATTTTCCGGGCGTCATCAATCGTGATCCTGCGGTAATGGAAAAATTGGATGTTGCCAAAAAATACAACAAGCCCATTGATGGACATGCACCGGGAGTAAAAGGCGAAGCCGCCAAAAAATACATTGAAGCCGGAATAACAACCGACCACGAATGCTTCACCATGGAAGAAGCATTGGAGAAAATAAAATACGGAATGAAAATCCAGATTCGGGAAGGCAGCGCAGCAAAGAATTTTGACGCGTTGGTTGACTTACTTGAAGACCATGCCGATCATGTGCTTTTTTGCTCCGATGACAAACATCCTGACGACCTGGTAAAAGGGCACATCAATCAAATGCTTGTACGTGCTATCCAAAGAGGCTACGACCCGATGAAGGTGCTGCGCAGTGCAATCCTTAATCCGATCCAACATTACAATCTAGAAGTTGGAATCCTTCAACAAGGCGATCCTGCCGATATGATTGTTGTGGATAACCTAAACGATTTCAATATAAAATCCACATTTGTGAATGGTGAAAAAGTAGCTGAAAATGGAAAAAGTTTGATTGATACTGTTGAGGAAAATCAACCCAATAAATTTAACACTCAAACAATTACTGAATCAGAAATCAGACTTACTCCTAAAAGTAACATATTAAAAGTAATGAAAGCTTTCGATGGCCAACTTATTACCGGTGTCGAACAGACAGATGTAAAAGTAGAAAACGGCAATACAGTGAGCGATCCAGAAAATGATGTGCTCAAATTAGTTGTTGTAAACCGCTACCAAAAGGCCAAACCCGCCATTGCTTTTATTCAAGGATTTGGTTTAAAAAGTGGCGCCATTGCCTCCAGTGTGGCGCATGACAGTCACAATATTGTTGCTGTTGGTGTAAGTGATGCGGATATTGTAAAGGCAATCAACCTGGTAATCAATGAACAGGGTGGCGTTGTTGCCGTTGATGGCGAAACAGAAAAAGTATTGCCACTTCCGGTAGCAGGATTAATGTCCACAAAAAATGGCTACAGCGTGGCCGAGCGCTACCATGAAATCGATCTGCTCTCGCATAAGATGGGTTCAAAATTAAGAGCTCCATTTATGACGCTTTCTTTTATGGCCCTACTTGTTATTCCGGAATTAAAACTCAGCGACAAAGGTCTATTTGACGGAACTACTTTTAGTTTTTCAAATCTATTTTTGTAGATTTCCATTGTTGGTGTCCCCACCAACAATCGCAAAAAATATTTTGTCTTAAATAAAGACTCAATACATGACATTTCTTGGCTGCACTATTTAGACTAAATATAAAATATGTAGAAAATCAATATATGTACATATTTACTTGGATACGATGTGTGATATTTTCTAATTTCGCAAAAATTTATTGATCCAATGCCACACATAGAAATTAACATCGACAAGCTAGAAATGGCTGCCAGTAAACTCAGAGCCATCTCTCATCCCATGCGTATCGCCATTATTGATTTATTAGCAGATGGTAACAGCATGAGTGTTACCGAAATTTATCAGGCATTGGGTATAGAACAGGCAACCGCCTCACATCATCTGAATATTCTAAAAAACAAGAATGTATTGCTCTCGAAAAGAGAAGGAAAGAAAATTTTCTATATGCTGCGGAATATGACGTTGACCGAAATTCTGGAATGTATCAACCGTTGTAACGAGAATTAGCATCTTTCCTTTTTTCCCTTCAAGCGATTTCAAAAAAGCTATATTTATTTTTGAACATTATAAAGCAAGTATAATTTTACTATATTTGTAATGATCTCTTGGAGAGGGGATAAAGGGTTCTTCCACTTTTCAAGATTGAATAAACCATTTTTAAGAACCCTCCTAAACAATCTTAATAATGAAAAATCTATCTAAAATTTTGATCGGTGCTTTTATTCTGGGCATTTTCTTCGTTGGTTGTAAAAAGGATGATGACGATGCACCCAAAAATCAAATGACCTATAATGAAACTGAATATGATTTGTCACAGGGTTTTCTGGAAAACTATGGAACATGGGATAGATCGGAAGCTTATAACTTTGGCTTAGTCTTGCTCTCCTCAGGATTTATAGTTCATGAAATAGATGGCGAAATTGATTCATTATCAGGAACTGGACATGGAATTGTTTTTGATATTTATACCTCAAACCCTGATAAACTAGAGATTGGCGATTATACATATGATTCAAATTCTACAGAGAATGCAGGCACTTTTGATTATGCAGGTGGTGTATTCAATTATAGTATGCTCACAGAAGATGGTGAAGAGTTTGAAATTAATGGTGGCAAACTCAAAGTTGTTCAGAATGGGGATATCTACGAGCTTAATTTTGATTGTACAACCGAAGAAGGAAAGCCGATCACAGGTTTTTATAAAGGAAGTATTAAATACTACGATATGCGTGATAACAAAAAGTCATCGAAACAGATTGGCAAAGGTAATTATCTAAACTAAGTCTGATATTAATACGATTGGGCATTTGCTGTTTTCCCGTTAAAATGCCCAATCTTCCTCAACCTCCCAATTGGCCCTAACATTGATTTCTTTCTTGAAATAAAGGACTTTCTCCGGCTGTTGTTTCATCAGATAATTTCCGGCATCCCATTTCCCATTGTTGTTGTTGTCAAAAATGAGCTTAAGCATATATTTTTTCGGGTCAACATAATTATAAACAATCGTAGTATCAGTTTCGAAAAAGTGCTGCCTGGCAACAACCTCCTTCTCTCCCAACAGCTGAAGGATATAAGATTGCTTTACTGAAGGATGTAAATGGAAAATAAAAGTGCCGTATTCCCTCAACGATTTGGTAAATATCTCGATAAAAATTGCTTCATTGTGTAAGCCATTCCAGTCAATAAAAGCCGAATCGGGGAAGTAAATACTGTAAATTGATTCTTCAGACAATTCAATGGGGATTCGTATTTTTCGACGTAAACTGTCGATAAAAGTAAATGCCGGATTGTAAATTGTATCCTCATTTATAGCCAGCCATGCCGAGTCAGTATAATAGTTGATAATTGGCTGATTGAATGTTATTTCCGTTTCTTGGTCAAGCGCAAGAATCCTCTTCTTTACATTTGAGTTCCATTCCAGGTACTGCTTAACTGTATCCACTTTTTGCTTCTTTCTTCCTTTTAATTTCTTTTTTGGAATAAGTCGAATATTTGCCTGTTCAAGGGTGTCTAAATTATGAAAGATCAGCAGCTCTAATGTATCAACTGGCAAATTTTTTAAATACCAAATTACGGTATCTTTTTCTGATGAATACTCCGATTGAAACCAACTGCTATCCAAATTAAAATTCAATGGTTTAAAACGGATACTTGTTGCGGGCATCGAAAACGAAAAGCGAAGTGTATTTGGCCTCAACAATTCTGCTTTCAATAATTTTTGAACAGTGTCTTTATGTGCAAATAAATAGAGTTCGTAATTGATGTATTGTTCGCTATTGTAATCGTTTGCCGGAATGGTATCATCGATTACAATTTGACTACTGTCAGTTACTGAAAGTGCACTATCAACAGTTACCGTGTCAGTTACTGCTGCTAGAAAATACTGTGCTACAACCATTGTGTCAAGAAATGCAACTGCTTCGCCCGGCTGATCGAAAATAAAATTTCTGTTCAAATCGCTTAATGCAAATAACATATACTTTTCGTCGGCAAGCCCATGAAAAACAAATCTTCCATTTACATCCGTTTTGCTCAAATAATAAGGTCTTACCGTAAGTGGTAAAGAATCAAAAGGCAGGGTGTCGTTATTGTTTTTGTAAAGCATAACAAAGGCATCTTCAACGGGCTCAAGATTAAAGGCATCAATCACTTCGCCTTGCAAACTTAAGGAGTCAACAAAGTTGCCGGTTGAAAAAATATAGGTGTAATTACTCAGCGGGTTTTTCTCGGTAATATCAACAATGGCATCACCAAAATAAACAGAGTAAGTGGTATTTGGTTTCAGCGGGTCATTAAATTTCACTTGTAAAGACTTCCCTTTAATTTTAAAATCGGGTTGTTCGTCAACCGGTGGAGAAATGAGGCCTTCTTCTGATATATTTTCGAGGCTGATGAATTCGTCAAACTCGATGGTAAACTTATTACCAGTGAAATGGGCACTACCATTTTCAGGATTGCTCTTCAATACTTGTGGTGCTTGCTTGTCTTTTGGTCCTCCTCCCGGAGAAACAGGATGGGCACATCCAATCAGAATGAATGCCAGAAAAATGAATATTGAAAGTTTATGTAAGTACAACACTTTGAAATTATTTTAGTACAAAGATGCGAAATTGTTTGCTTAACAAAAATACAGCGGGAGGATTCATTCCAACAAGTTCTCTCGTGAAAAGACAATTAAATTTCCTTTTCTAACTTTTCAGGATTCTGTCTCGAATCAAAAAATGTAATGATTTCGATTTCAGTCTTATCTTTTATCCTATAGTAAAAAGTTGTTTGCCTTGAAAGAACACATTTGTGTAATCCTTTAAATTTTACTGATGTGGGGCAACTTCCAGGGTGAATAGTGATTTGAGCAAGCTTCGCATTTAGCTTTTCAAGGAGCTCATTCCGTACGCGAACATTCCATTTATTGAGTAAATATTCAAGCAACTTCTGAAGCTTGAATTCAGCCCGTTTGGATTAATAAACATTCATTTATGAAATCTTTTTCAAAAAGTCAGTATATAAAATTCTTTCTCCCCTATCAAGTTCACTAATTCCTTTTTGAATTTCATTCTTTTCGCTTAAAGTCAGATCATCCCAAAAATCATTACTTTTCGCTGATAAAAAGTTCTTCAATTCTTCAATAGACTCAGGATTGTTTATATTCAGAATCATTTTTACCAATTCTATTTTAGAAGTCTCAATATTCATTATTTCCATTTTTTTCAAAGATACAAATTTTCAATGCTTTTGTAAATCCCAAATAAAACCTAATCAGGAATTACAGAAAATTTATATCCCCTTTCTATAAAGTATTCTAAAAATTTCGGCAAAGCATAAAACAAGTTTGTACTCGCCTTCTCGCTATCGTGAAAAACAACAATAGAACCGGCTTTGGCAAACCGAATAGCGTTGTCAAGACATTGCGCCGGACTTGTGTTTTTGCTAAAATCAAAGCTCACCACCGACCACATTATTATTTTGAATTTTTGTTTTAATACTTTTATCTGGGAAGGCTTGATTCGTCCATAAGGAGGCCTGAACAAATTGGATTCGATCAATTGACCACATTGCTTAATATTCTCAAAATATTGTTCGTTGTTTGTTTTCCAGCCATTTAAATGATTGTAGCTGTGGTTACCACAACGGTGGCCTTTTTGAAGGATGGAAGTATAGGTTTCCGGATATTTCTCCACATTTTCCCCCACACAAAAAAAAGTGGCTTTGGCATCATATTCATCCAGAATTTCCAAAACACGGGGCGTTATTTCAGGATGTGGACCATCATCAAAAGTCAGGAAAATTTCTTTTGAATCTGTCTCAATATCCCACACCAATTGTGGGAAAAAAAATCGGGCAAGGGATGGAGGTTTTATACGCATCGAAAACAATTAGTATCTTAAGGGGGCTTCTATTATTCGTGTATTATTCCATACGGACTCCCGCTGGTCATTGGCAGAAAACAACAAATCACAATTATCAAATAAATTACAAAAGACAATATCAAAATTACAAATTGTTTGTCATGCTTAGTAGGTGCAGTTTGGATATTGAATATTTGTAAATTGGGATTTATCCATACGGACAGGTTTTGAATTTTGTTTTTTACTATTTGTTAATTCCAGCTTGTCTGAAATATTAATCACGACAAAAGCGAATCCCGATTCATTTCTGCTGGTTTTTCGATTCCCATAATTTCAAGAATTGTTGGTGCAAGATCAGCTAAAACACCATCTTTAAGTTTTTTTGATTTGTACTTTTCTGAAATTAAAATCAAAGGTACGGGGTTGAGTGAATGTGCTGTATTGGGTGTTCCATTCGCATTAATAACAAAGTCGGCATTGCCATGATCGGCAGTCAGTAGAACATGGTACCCATTGGCCAATGCGGTTTCAATGACTTCTTTTATACAAATATCAACTGTTTCAACCGCTTTTAAAATGGCCGGATAAATGCCCGTATGCCCCACCATATCGCCATTGGCAAAATTTACAACTATGAAATCATTGGTATTTTTATTCAGTTCTGCCACTAATTTGTCTTTGACTAAAAATGCACTCATTTCGGGTTGCAAATCGTAAGTAGCCACTTTGGGAGAATTCACAAGAATACGGTTTTCATTTGCAAAGGCTTGTTCTCTTCCCCCCGAAAAGAAGAAGGTAACATGTGCATATTTTTCCGTTTCGGCTATTCTCAATTGTTTAAGCCCCAATTTTGAAATAACTTCTCCCAATGTATTTTTCAGGTCTTCTTTCCTGTAAATAACTTCAACATTTTTGAAACTCTTGTTGTAGCTGGTCATTGTGAAGTACTTTAAATCCAGCTTCTTCATGCCAAATTCCGGCATGTCTTGCTGGCTAAGTACATGGGTAATTTCACGCAAGCGGTCAGTCCGGTAATTGTAACATATAATGGCATCTCCATCCTTAATTTTTGCAATTGGATGCCCACTTTCTTCAAATACAACAGGCTTAATAAACTCATCGGTAATCCCATTTTCATAGGACTGTTTTACAGCGTCGAGAATGTCTGTTGACTTTTCACCAATTCCGTTTACCATCAAATCGTAGCCTTCTTTCACTCGCTCCCAGCGTTTGTCCCGATCCATGGTGTAATAACGCCCGATCAGTGTAGCAATCTTTGTTTTTTTGTTTTTGAGAAAACTGGAAAGATTTTCAACAAATTGAAAACCGCTTTTAGGATCAGTATCCCGTCCATCGGTAATCACATGAATAAAGATTTTTTCTAGTTTGTTTTCTTCTGCAATATCAATCAATTTATAAAGGTGATTATTCATCGAATGTACACCACCATCCGATAATAAGCCTATAAAATGAAGGGCTTTGTCATTTGATTTACAGTAATGCATTGCATCTTTAATACGCTCATTTTCAACGATGCTATTGTCAAGAATGGCTTTGTTTATTTTTTCCAAATCCTGGAAAACAATTCGTCCGGCACCAATATTTAAATGCCCGACTTCCGAATTCCCCATTTGCCCGTCAGGAAGACCAACATTGTTGCAGCATGTTTGTAGTTGTGCCGACGGATAGTTTTTTAATAGTGCATCAAATGTGGGCGTATTGGCCTGTGAGATGGCATCGCTTTGCGAATGATCACCCAAACCCCAGCCATCTAAAATAATCAATAATAATTTATCGTTTTTTACGGATTGCATAATATTCAATTAGTTACAGAATAAAAATCTTTCAGAGAAAAATCAAGCAAAGGTATTATTTTTGCTGCAGATTTTGTCCGCAGCTTGCGGAAGGTTTATTAGATATTTAGATAATGGCTAAAAAGTGGGTAATTCCTGACATTCATGGTTGTGCATATACCTTGAAGATTTTGGTTGAAAACCAAATTGAACCAACAAAAGATGATCTGCTGATTTTCCTGGGCGACTACATCGACAGAGGGCCTGACAGCAAAGGTACTATTGATTTTATTATGGGACTGGAGGATCAGGGTTACAATGTGAAAGTTTTGCTTGGTAACCACGAAGATTATTGCATTAAGGCCTACGATATTGACCGAAAAAAATCGACTTTATTTGGCATCCGTTTTAAAAGCCCCGAGCAAAGGGAGTGGGAAAGGCGCGGTGGAAAAGAGACCTTGAAGAGTTTTAAAGTGCAATCACCGCGGGGAATACCTGAGAAGTATATTGATTGGATGCGGAAACTGGAATATTACATCGAAGTTGATGATTTTATTATCTCTCATGCTGGATTTAATTTTAGAATTGATGATCCTTTTAAAGACAAAACTTCGATGATTTGGATTCGTGATTTTAAGGTGAAACCCGAGAAAATAAACAACAAAATTTTAATCCATGGGCATGTACCTGTAAATCTTGATCTGATTTATCAGGCCATTGAGTCAAAAACTTCAAAATCCATCGCCCTCGACAACGGTATTTATTTCACCAACCGAAATGGATTTGGTAATTTGATTGCACTGGAATTAACTGAAATGGAATACATTGCCCAGACTTTATTAGACGAGGTAACTTACAAAGAAGATTGATTTTAACCTATTGCCAGTCTTCGGCAGTATAGAATCTATTTACCGCCTTCTACCTTCTCAAAATCCAATTTATAAAAATGGAAATCCGGGTTTTTCAAATCGATGGTGAAGCCTGTGGAATTTCCTTCACTGTCAATGTTAAATGTTACAAAACCGGGGGGTAAAAACGGATCGTTAAATTCTATCTTAAAAGTGTCAAAATGCCAGTGTTCCATGCTGCTGTGGAATAATTCGGCAGTTGGTAACAAGGTAACAAAAAGTTTTCCGTCTTTAATTTCCACTTCGGCTTGGCCATACATTTTGTCTTCGTAAATACCGGTATAAGCTTCCAGTTGCAAGGAAGCTTTGCTGTCTTTTATCCGGGAAGCATCCAGGATAGAGTCTGCCATTTCTTTTTTAACTGCTTGTTTCTTTTCATAATCCAAATACAACTGTGCCCAGTCTTTGTCAGAATCCGTCAGGAAAAAATCCAGGATTTTACGATCGAGTGCACCAACAACTCCTGAAATCTGGTTCGCCAGAATAACATACCCAAGGCTGTCTTCCGGAACAAAAACCACTTTGGAATGAAAGCCGGGCAGACCGCCACCGTGTTGAATAACTTTCATGCCTTCGACATCTTTCAAAAACCATCCCAAACCGTAACTCGAAAAATGTGTTCCCCCAATTTTTTCAGCAGCACCTGAAGGCAAAATTGTTTGTGGGGAAACCAATGTATAATACTGTTTTTTTGAGAAAATTAAAGTGTCATTTAGCACCCCTTTATCCAGCATCAATTGTACCCATTTTAACAAATCAGATGCAGAAGTATTCATCGCTGCTGCACCGCCAGTATTGTCGTAATTGATAAAATTAACAGGCTTCCCAGCAATATGTGGCCAGGCGATATTCATGCCTTTGTCGAAAGTGGAATTGGTTGTATTTGTCGATGTCATCCCCAGCGGTTGGAATATTTTCTCATTAATAAAAGCATCCCACGAATGACCGGTAACTGCTTTCACTACTTCTGTGGCAGTAATATACATGACATTGGAATAGCCAAATTTACTGCGAAAGCTGTTTTCATTCTTTCGGTATTTTATTCTGCTGACCACCTCTTCGCGGCTGCGGTTTGAGCCATACCAAATCAGGTCACCATCAAAAGTTTCCAAACCCGAGCGGTGGCAAAGTAGATCTCGGATGGTCATTTCGCTTGTGATGTAAGGATCGTACATTTGGAAGGAAGAATAATGGTCAATCACTTTATCATCCCAATTCAATTTACCTTCATCTACCAAAATAGCAACACTTGCAGCAGTAAATGCTTTGGAACAACTCGCGATCCCAAATACTGTATTTTCATCTACTTTTTTCTTGGTATCCGTATTGCGATAACCAAAACCTTTCAGGAAAACCACTTCATTATTTTTGATGATTCCGATAGCAATCCCGGGAATTTCAAAATCGTCAACAGCTTTTTCGATGTATTTTTCCAGTGCTTTGTAATCCTTTTCTTGTTGCTGTGCGATTACTGGTACGCTGGAAAACAGGACAAATGCCAGGATGACGGTATAAAAATGATTTTGGGTTTTCATGGTTTTTTGTTTTTCAACTTTACTTGCGCGCGAATGTTTCGCGTGCTTTGTTTTCAAATTATTGTTGAGTCACGCGAAATATTCGCGCGCCAGGGCAACTTTGATAAAAACCCGCTAAGTCGTCTTTTAGACTTAGCAGGTCGAAAGATTTAATTCTTTGCTTCTCAATCTTCCGCTGTTCGGGATTTGTAATCCCGAACTAATAAATATTGGATTTACAATCCATTCGTATTAAGAAAACAGATTGTAAATCCTATTTCCCTTTGCTTCCAGATTACAAATCTGGAAGAGCGTAGGTCGAAAAAAATATTTACTAGCGCGCGAATGTTTCGCGTGCTATTTGTTCCTTTCTTATTCAAAAACGGATTCCAAATCCTATTCCCTTTGCTTCCAGATTGCAAATCTGGAAGAGCGTATTTAAAAGTTTCAACCCGCTGAGAGCAAAAGCCCACTCAGCGGGTTTGTTAAACGTCAATCTCCAACAATACCGGACAATGATCCGAATGCATGGCATCGGGCAAAATAGCCACTCTTTTAATTTTATCTTTCAGATTTTCGGTCACCATATTGTAATCAATGCGCCAGCCTTTGTTGTTTGCCCGTGCATTGGCTCGGTAGCTCCACCAACTGTATTGATGGGGCTCTTGGTTTAATTGTCTGAAAGAATCAATAAAACCTGTTTCCAGAAAACCACTCATCCATTCCCTTTCTTCGGGTAAAAAGCCTGATGATTTGGCATTCCGAACCGGGTCGTGAATATCAATGGGTTTGTGACAAATATTGTAATCGCCGCAAACTATCAGTTTGGGACGGGTTTTTCTGAGTTCTAAAACATAATCCTGGAAATCGCTCAGCCACTGCATTTTAAAATCTTGTCGTAAATCACCACTCGAACCAGAGGGATGATAAACGCTGACCACAGAAACATCACCAAAATCGGCACGTATAAACCGGCCTTCATTATCGTATTTTTCGATTCCGATACCAGTTTCAATATGGTCAGGATCTTTCTTTGTCAAAATGGCAACACCACTGTAACCTTTCTTTACCGCCGAAAAGCTGAAGGTTTTATACCCCAGCATTTCCAATTCAAAAACAGGAATCTGGTCGTCCTGGGCTTTGGTTTCCTGGATACAAACAATATCGGGGCTGGCAGCTACAAGCCATTCCATGAATCCTTTTCTCACGGCTGCCCGGATTCCGTTTACATTGTAAGTGATTATTTTGGTCATTTTTATTTGTTACGGGTTTCGGGTTACAGGTTACAGGTTGGGGTTGCTCAAAAACCTACAACCTGTAACTTGCAACTCATAATTTACTCTTCATCCTTACTGGCAAAAAATCCCTTCCAAACAAAGCCGGCAAGTAGTGCACCAATAATTGGCATTACCCAGAAAAACCACAATTGGGTAAGGGCAATTCCGCCTTCAAAAAGGGCAGGGCCGGTACTTCTGGCAGGGTTCACCGAAGTATTGGTAACAGGAATACTGATAAGGTGAATGAGTGTCAATGCCAAACCAATGGCAATTCCTGCAAATCCGGGAGGTGCTTTTTTGCTGGTTGCTCCGAGGATAACAAAGAGGAAGGCAAATGTCATTACAATTTCAATGACCATTCCACTCATATAATTAAAACCGCCGGGCGAATGTTCACCATAACCGTTTGAGGCCAGGCTTCCAACACCGAATTCAAATCCGGCTTTGCCACTGACAATAAAATACAGAACGCCCGAAGCCACAATGGCACCCAGTACTTGTGCAATAATGTAGGGTAATAAATCTTTGGCAGCAAAGCGTCCGCCCGCCCACAATCCAAATGAAACAGCGGGGTTAAAATGTCCGCCAGAAATACTACCTACAGCGTAAACCATGGTGAGAACTGTTAATCCAAATGCCAGCGAAATACCAAGTGTTCCCACACCTGAGCCGGCCAAAACAGCTGTTCCGGTACCACC